>VGJG01000174.1 GCA_016867615.1 Candidatus Aminicenantota bacterium
CGCCTTCGACACGCTGCGCCGGCTCGAGGTCCTCTCCCCGGACGAGACGAGGCGCCTGGAGGCCGACATCTCCCAGAGCATGGACTATGTCCTCCAAACACAGGAGTGGGGGCCGATGAACCGGACGGCGCTCCGGGCCGAGTCCCTGGCCTGGGCCGTCCGCGCCCTGCCCGGCCAACCCCAGGCCAAGTCCTGGGAGATGCAGCGGCGGGCCCTGGGGGACGACAACTGGGGCAACTGGCAGATCGAGGACGCCACGATCTACCACGGCGTCTGGCTCTACGCCCTGCTGGGCTACGCCGACGCCCTCGGCCGCCGGGACGAGCTGCTGCGCACGCCGGAGATGCATTACTACGCCCAGTACTTCCTGCGCCTGATGGCGCCGTCGGGCATGGTGCCCGACTTCGGCGACGCCCAGTGGAACGGGAGCTGGAACCTGTTCCTCGTCTTCTTCGAGGCCGCGGCCGCGCACCACCGCGACCCCGAGCTCAAGTGGGCGGCGGCGACGATCGCCCGGAAGTTCCTCGACCTGGAGAAACCGGAGAGCATCGGCCTGGCTTACAACCTCCTCGACTGCGCCCGTTGGGGGACGGACGACGTCCCCGCCCGGCGCCCGGATTCCCTCTCCCAGGAGGTCCTGGAGGACGTCCAGGGCAAGAAGATCGTCTTCCGCAGCGGCTGGCGGCCCGAGGCCACCTACCTCCTCCTCAACTACCGCGACGAGGGGGACGGAGGCCTGAACTTCCGCGACTACCTCCGCGACACGATCCCCGTCGAGGAGGAGAAGATGACCCACGGCCACGCGGACGAGAATTCGATCGTCCTCCTCATGTCGGGCGGGTCGGTGCTCCTCCATGACGCCGGCTACCGCGATTATATGCCCAGCGGCCCCTTCGGCGCCTACCGCCAGGATTACTTCCACAACCGCCTCTGCTTCCGGCCGCGGAAGATCTTCTTCGGCCAGGACGAGGGGGAATGGCGCTACAGCCACCGGGAGGCCGTTCCCGGCCAGGGCGTCCTGGAATTCCTCCGGGACTCGGGCGCCTACCGGCGTGTGCGGACGCAAAGGGTCGATTTCCTGGCCCTCGAGGATTTCGACTACAGCCGCACGCGGCTCATCGACGACAACTGGGGCGGCCAGTGGGACCGGGTCATGGTCTACGTCAAGGACCCGGAGATGTTCGTCGTCTTCGACATCTTCAAATCCCTGCGCGAGGAATTTTTCACCCTGTCCAGCCTGTGGCACACCCGGCAGGTCCTCGCCCGGGGCGAACACTGGTTCGACACGGCCTACGACCGCATCCAGTCGGAGACCCTCTCCCCCGCCCGCCGTCTGCTCCTTGTCTTTCCCCTGACGCATTACCGGCCCCTGGCCGTGGAGCCCCAGAAGCGGCATTACCAGGAGGAGTGGACGATCTCCCAGACGACGGCCCAGCATTTCGAGCTCGGCCAGACCGCCGTCCTGGCCACGGTGCTCATCCCCCACGATGCGGGGGCCGACCCGGAGAAGCTCGCAGCCCGCGTCGTCAAGGCCGAGGCCGGGGGCAACGTCGTCGGTCTCGTCCTCGCGGCGGGCGGCCGCGAGATCGTCGTGGCGGCCAAAATCGACCCGCGCCGGGACATGGTCCGCGACTGGAGGCGGCCGAAATACACCTACGAGTCCGGCCGGGTCGCCTTCGCCGGGTTTGAGACCGACGGCGACCTCATCTTCGCCGCGCGCCGGGACGCGCGCCTGGAGTACACCGTCGTCAACCTGACGAGGGCGTTCTTCGAGGGACGGCTCCTGTGCGAGGCGGGCACGTCCTACTTCGGGCTGTCCTTCGACGGCGCCCCGGACCGCGGCGGCCTGGGCAAGCTCCGTTACTGGCGCGACGGGACGGAACTCTCCCCCCGAAAATGAAAGGACGGGCCCGATGTCCAAAGTCGTCACCCTGATCCTGGCCGGCGGCCAGGGCGCGAGGCTCTACCCCCTGACCAAAGTGCGCAGCAAGCCGGCCGTGCCCATCGCCGGCCGCTTCCGCCTGATCGACATCCCCATCAGCAACTGCCTCCACTCCGGCCTGAAGCGGATCTACGTCCTGACCCAGTTCGCCACGGTCTCCCTCCACCGCCACATCTTCCTCACCTACCGTTTCGACAATTTCACCAAGGACTTCGTCACCATCCTCTCCGCCCAGCAGACGCTCCAGGGCCGGGAATGGTACCAGGGCACGGCCGACGCCGTCCGGCAGAACCTCGTGCAGTTCCACGACCAGGGCGACCTGGCCCTCGTCCTCTCCGGCGACCATCTCTACCGCATGGACTACAGGAAATTCATCGACTTTCACCTGGCCAAGAAAGCCGACCTGACGATCGCCGTCCTGCCCGTCGCCTCGGAGCGGGCGCCGGAGTTCGGCATCATGAAGGCCGACCCTGACGGCCGAATTACGGAATTTGTTGAAAAACCAAGGGAAGAAGCGGAAATCCGCCGCCTGGCCGTAGCCGAGGAGAACTTCCGCGAATTCCATATCGAGCCCGAGGGCCGGACCCACCTGGCCTCGATGGGCATCTATGTCTTCAACATGAAAGCCCTGGAGGAAGTCCTGCATGAGGATTCCGGCGAGGATTTCGGCCGGCAGGTCATCCCCCATTCCATCGCCCGCCGAAACGTCTACGCCTACTTCTTCGACGGCTACTGGGAGGACATCGGAACGATCTCGGCGTTCTACAAGGCCAACATCGACCTGACCCGGCCGCTGCCGCGTTTCAATTTCTACGATGAGAAAAGGCCGATCTTCACCCACGCCCGCTTCCTGCCCGGGTCGAAGATCCTCGACTCCCAGGTGCGCCAATCCATCCTCTGCGAGGGGAGCATCATCAACAGCTCCTCGATCCGCCACTCGATCGTCGGCATCCGTTCCCGGATCGGCGAACACTGCAGCCTCGACCATGCCGTTCTCATGGGCGCCGATTATTTCGAGTCGCAAGAGGAGCTCGAGCGCGACCGCAGCGCCGGCCTGCCGCTCATCGGCCTGGGTAATGACTGCGAGATCCGCAAGGCCATCATCGATAAGAACGCCCGCATCGGGAACGGCGTGCGACTGATCAACGCCCGGGGCGTCGAGCGGGAGAGCGCCGAGAGCTACGAAATCGTGGACGGCATCCTGGTCGTTCCCAAGAACGCCGTCATCCCCGACGGCACGGTTATTTGACTGAAAGATACCCAGTTTCTCGATTGCAGCCGACGGTCGACGGTCGCATGGTATCTTAGCCTGCGAGATCCTGGATGCCCAGGCTTCCTGAAATTCCAGGCCTGAGATGGCATTGATGAGATCATTTTTCGCGCGACGAATCAAAAAATATATCGACGTCGCCGGTGAGTCCGGCGTAACCATGAAAGATCACCGCCTCGGCGCCGACGATGAGATAGCGGACGCCGTATGAATCAGAACAGGATCGCGGCGTAGCCGACGAAGCTCGAGGCCGGCCGGATGTCGTGGCTGGTGGCGTATTCGAGGAGGACGCCTCGTTGAACGCCGCCTCGCGCGGCGCAGGTCATGGCCGATACGATCGGGCCCGCCGAACAGGTGTTGTGCCGGATCCGTGCATCCTCCAGGACTTCCGCGGCGTCCATGGACAAAACTTTATCCACCAGGGACTTGTCGTTGACCTCTTTGACCCATTTCACTGCGTCCGACCCGGTTCCCTTCGGAGCGAACCCGTAGTCCGGACCGTAATGGGTCAAATCCGCCGACCCCAGGAAAACGGCGGAACGGCCGCGCTCCTGAAGAAGATCCCAGAGAGCCGAGGCGAACGTTTGCGCCTCCAGGGAAGCCGGCGTATGGGCGGCGATGAGCACCGCTTTAGGAAAAAACCATTTCACCAGCGGCAGCTGGATTTCGACCGTGTTGTCGGCGAAGGAAGCCGGCGCCCGGACGGCATCGGCCTTGCCGGTAAGGTCTAAGGCCAAATCGGCATCCATGTCCAGATTGCCGAAAGGGGTCTCCCAGGCGTCTTCTCCATAGACAATCGGCCTCTCCCCTTCGGGAAGATGCCCGCCGAAAACGACGACCGCCTGGGCGGATGGGTTCGAGGCGGCCAGGCCGGACACAGCCTTGGCCGCCGGCCTTCCCGAGAAAAACCATCCGGCATGCGGGGCCACGCCCGCCGTCCAACGGCCCGGCGGCGGCGAGAAGCCCACGATCATATTCTTTATTTCCCGCTCGCACTCCCTGGCCGTCCCCGGATACCAGCCCGGCGGCAGGACCCTCTTCCTGACTTTCATGCGCCCCTTACCCCATTCATTAATAGCCCTCGGCTCCGCCCGTGTCAATCGGAAATCAATCCTTCAAATATGCGGCGACGCGTCGCCGCATTGAAAGCGGCCTCATGCGGCCGCACTCCAAGAAACGGCTGGAATCAGGGATAAATGCGCAGCCCGACGCCGAAGGACCGAAAGCCGAAAAACGACCACTCCATGGCCAGGCCGAAGCGTCTTGAGAATTTGTAGTGCAGACCGAGGGTCGAGGAGAAATTCAAGTCCGAGGCCGGCGCCGCGGTCCGACCCGCCGGGTAGGGCAAGGCGCCCTCGTTCCGGGTGAAGGCCAAGCCCACGTATCCTCCGAAGCCCATGACGGTCAGTCCCATATCCAGCCCGACCTGGAACTGGGTGAGCCCGTCATACGGTCCGCGGCCGTTCGCCTCGGGAAGAAAGC
>VGJG01000175.1 GCA_016867615.1 Candidatus Aminicenantota bacterium
CTTTTTCTTCCTCAAGCGCTGATCATTTCTCTGGCCGTGGCTCCGGACGCCTGGTGCATGCTCCTGGGAGCTGTTTTTTTCAGCGCGGCCTTGGCCCTGGCGGGCGGAGATCGACGGCCGATTGTCATCCTCGGTCTCTCGGGAGCGGTCTTCCTTGGCCTCCCCTCCGATAAATCCACGCTGGCTTTTATTCCCCTTGCGATCCTGTGCCCGCTCTTTGCCGTCCAAAGACAGAAAACGCGGCGGACGCTCTTGCTGGTCGTGACGTTCCTCGTTTTTGCTTTGGCCGTGGCCTATGCCGTCTGCCTGCTTTTCCCCCGCGAAGTGGAGAGCAATTTTGTCCACTTCTATGAAAGGATTCGTCATGCCCTGACGACATTCGGAGGGAGCGTGGACGGGTATTTTATCAACCTATTGGCGGAGAGCTTTTTTCTGAAATTCGGATGGATGGTGTTCGGCGCCCCGGGAGGCGTCGTGTTTGTTTGGAAACTTTCCTGTGCGGCGGCGGGCATCGGCCTTCTGTGTTTTTTCCTGCGGAAACGGAAAAGCCGGGCCTTTCGCATTATTCTTTTCGCTTCTCTGGCTGTCGGCCTGCAGGTCCTGCTTCTTCGCCTGATGTCCATCTCGCCTGAGCGGACCTACGGTCAGGGCCGCTATCTTTTTCCCGTGCTTATGCCCCTGGCTCTTCTTTTTGTTGTCGGGCTGCAGGAAGCGTTCAACGCACTCGGGCGGGGAGGGCGACTCCTTCGGCGGAAAATCAGGCCGCTGGGCCCCGTTGAAAACTCCTTGTCGGAGGGCGGATCTCTCTCAAGGCCGGCGGGCCTCGGCGATTATGCCGTTTGGATTTTTCTGATCCTGGAATTTCTTTTTTTGGGCTGGGCCGTTTGGGGCCTTGTCGTTCCCGGCTTTCACCTGACTCGTCTTACCCCCTACCCGGGAATTTGAGCCGAGTCGCCCGCTTTGTTTCCGCCGGGAAATTAGGCTAAAATACGCAAAACAAATGCGCAAAATGAGAGACACGTTCAAGGAGCTTTTCAGCTACGGGGACCTCCTCGTCAATCTTGCGCTTTCCGAGCTCAAACTCCGCTACCGGGGCTCGGCCCTGGGATTCCTGTGGACCGTCCTCAATCCCCTCTTTTTTCTTCTTATTCTGGCCGCCGTATTCTCTCTGATCATCCGTTTTCAGGTGGAAAACTATACGATTTTTCTCTTTTCCGGCCTTGTGTCCTGGCTCATGATCCAGCAGACGGTCATCATCGCCACGGCCTCGGTCGTCAACAACCAGCACCTCATCCGCAAGGTCTTTATTCCCAAACTGGTCTTTCCGCTCTCGAGCGTCTTGGCCCGTTATGTCGATCACGCCGCCCTATTCGTCATCCTCATCATTTTTATGGGGATTTATAAGGCTCCGATTCGGGCGAGCCTTGTCGTCGTCCCATACATCCTGCTTCTCCATTTCGTTTTTTCCCTGGGTCTTTCCCTTCTCCTGGCCGTGGCCTATGTGCGGCTTCGCGACGTTCAGCAGATCGTGGCCGTCGTATTTCAGGCCCTGTTCTATGCGACGCCCATCCTTTATCCCCTGGACGTTCTCCCCGAGAATTTTCAGGCGGTCATTCGTTGGAATCCGATCTATTACTTTGTCGAGAGCCTGCGCTGGCCCGTCTATCGCGGCGCGTTTCCGCCGAATTCCATCCTCATCGCGGCGACGGGGCTGGCTGCCGCCGCGCTTGTCCTCGGTTATGTTCTTTTTGTCCGGAACGAAAAAGCCTTCGTCTTTCATCTGTCATGAGCCGCCTACCGGATCCGAAGGACTTCTCCAAACCGGCCGTCGCGCTTGAGGAAGTCGGCATTCGGTTCCTTTTGTCGCCGCCGAGGCCGGCAAGCCTTCGGCACGACGGCCTGCGCGCCCTCCGGGCCCTCGGCCGACGCCGCAAAGAGGAATTCTGGGCCCTGCGCAACATCGACCTGGAGATCAAGCCGGGTGAAATTTTCGGCGTCGTCGGGGGAAACGGCGCCGGAAAAAGCACGCTTCTCAAGGTTATGACCGGGATCTACCCCGCCACAAACGGCCGGGTCCGGATCCATGGGACGCTGGCCCCCCTCATCGAACTCGGAGCGGCCTTCAACCCAGAGCTCACCGGCGCGGAGAACATCTTCCTCTCGGGGTCGATCCACCGCGTGCCCCGGCGGGAGATCCGCCGGAGATTCGACGAGATCGTCGATTTTTCCGGAATCCGGGAATTCCTGAACGTTCCGGTCAAAAACTACTCCTCCGGGATGTTCATCCGCCTGGCTTTCTCCATCATCATCTTCTTTCAGCCCGAGATCGTTCTCATTGACGAAGTGTTTTCCGTCGGAGACGAAGCCTTTCAGAAAAAGAGTTTCGAAAAAATCCTCTCTTTTCGCGAGAGAGGCGCGGCCATCGTGCTTGTCTCCCACGATCTCAACCTGATCGCCCGGATCGCCGGACGGGCCGCGGTCCTCAGCCGGGGGCGCCTGGCGTATCTCGGCCCGGCCGCCGAAGCCGTGGCCCACTACAGAAAATTCCTTCTCGAAGGAGAAGGTCTGGATGCCGTCCGAAGCGGCAGGGAGTCGTCCCCGGCCTTGCTTCAGAACAGCCGCCGCTGGGGGGACCGGAGGGTCGAGATCACATCGGTCGTTTTTGTCGGAGAAGACGGGCTTCCCAGGACGTCGTTCCGGACGGGAGAATATTTCGAAGCCCGCCTGTCCTATGTCTCGCGGCTCGGCCCCCAAGAGAAAAGGCCCGTCTTCGGCGTCGCCTTGATTACGGCTTATCAAATGCTTGTCTACGGGCCCAACACCCTCGAGGCAGAGGGAATATCGGCCGCACCGCAAGATCCTCTTCCCAGCCGGGGAGTCGTCCGCTTTATCGTGCCGTCTCTGCCGCTCTTCGCCGGGAATTATCTGTTTTCCGCCTCGGTCTATGATCCGACTCTCTCTATCGCCCACGACCATCATGATCAGATGTACGGTTTCCATGTCGATGATTCCGGAGCGAAAGAATTCGGCTGCGTCCGGATCGGCTGCCGATGGGGGATTGAGCCGGATTGAGCGGATGAGGATTCTCTTTTGTCTCCACAACTACCATCCGGCCAAAGGGGGCGCCGAATGGCTGATGCAGAACGTGGCCGAGCGGCTGGCAGCCCGCGGCCATCAGGCGACCGTCCTGGCCACGAATGCCTGGTCCGTTGAGGATTATTTTCTGTCCGTCCGCGGCCGAAAAATGATTTCTCCGACCGTTGAGGACGTGAACGGCGTGCGAGTGAAGCGCGTGCCGTTCAGCCGGTTCGGCGCCCGGTTTTTAGTATTAGGCCGGGCGGCCGCCAATCGCCTTCCCGTGCCCGGCGCGAACGCGCTCCGCATGCTCTCCTGGGGGCCGAGGAGCCGGGCTTATGCGCGGGCGGCGGCGGAGGAGGCCGCTGAGGCGGATCTTGTCGTCGCCTGTCCTTTGCCCACCCTCAATGTGCGCTACGCCGTGTGCGCCGCGCGGCGCCTGCGCCGACCGCTGGTCATTGTTCCCTGCTTTCACACCGAGGACAGGCACACCTACCACCACCCCATGTATTACCGTTGGCTGAGGAGCGCCGAGGCCGTGGCCTCTCTGACCGAACACGAAAAAAATTTCCTAAAAAAAGAGGGAAGGATTGCCGCCGGAAAAATATTCATCACCGGAGCCGGAATCGAACCGGGGAGCGACGCCCGAGGCGGCTCCTCCGATGTCCGCGCGCGTTACGGCATTCCTCCCGGCGAGTGTGTTCTTTTTGTGGGCCAGCACGGACGGCACAAGGGCATTCCGGACCTTGTCCGGGCCATGAGCCTTGTCTGGGAAGAAGGGGGAGAGGCGTCGCTCGTCATCGCCGGCAACCCTACGGATCACACGCGGCAGGTCAAAAAGCTCGTCGCGAATATGGAACCGCAAAAACGGCGCAAGATCTTTTTCATCGAGCAATTTCCGGAAGAGGAAAAAAGAGGCCTGTACCGCCTGGCCTCGGTTTTCGTCTCGGTTTCGCCCTTTGAATCTTTCGGCATCGTTTTCCTGGAGGCTTGGCGCGAACGCCGGCCGGTCATCGGTTGCGTCCGGGGCGCCTCTTCGAAAGTCATCAAAGCCTTTCAAGACGGACTTCTGGTTGAACCCGAAAAGCCGCGGGAGCTTGCCGGGGCGATCCTTGCGCTGCTCCGGGATCCGGCGGCCCGCCAAAAAATGGGAGAGCGGGGCCGGAAGAAAGTCGAGGATCTGTACGCCTGGGATCGGGTCATGGAGAAATGGGAAAACGTTTTCATCCGAGCCGTATCGAGGTCGACATGAGAGACATGAATATCGTCAAAGCCGGTTTGGCTGCGCTTCTGGCCTTAGCCGTTGCTCAAACAACCGTAGCGGCCGAGGAACTCCCCTTGCCTTCCCTGTCCAACTCCCTCCTCGTCAGCATCGAACACAACCTCCACGACGGCGACGCCGTGGCCCTCATCAAACGAAGTTTTCCGTGGGGGCTTTATGCCTGGCTGTCTTTCAGCCGCACCGCTCTTTTTCTCAGTTTGGACTGGACGGCAGACCCCGGGCAGGCCGATGCCGGGATCTCCTCGTTCAAGAGCGAAGTCGACGCCCTCATCCGGCGCGCCCGGGAGGAGGGCGTTCACGTTCATATCGTCATGTGTTCGGGACTGGCCCGGGGCA
>VGJG01000176.1 GCA_016867615.1 Candidatus Aminicenantota bacterium
CGTTGAAAGCCCCCTCGCTGAAGAACATGGCCCGCAAGACGTGGTTCCAGATCATGGCCTTCACTAAGTTCGCCTGGCCGCTGCTCATCGCCGGCAGCCTCGTCCTCAGCCTGCTGCAGCATTTCGGGGCGGACGCCGTGCTGAACGCCGTGCTCTCGCCGCTCGTCGTCCAGGGGCTGGGACTGCCCCGCGAGCTGGGGGTGACGCTCGTCTTCGGTTTCCTGCGCAAGGAGCTGTCGCTGCTGATGATGCTCCAGGCGCTGGGCGTCGGCTATCAGGAGCTCATGGGGTTCATCAGCCGCCAGCAGCTCCTGGTCTTCGTCGTCTTCGTCAATTTTTTCATTCCCTGCCTGTCCACCTTCGGCATCCTGTGGAAGGAGCTGGGCCGCCGCGTGGCCCTGCTGTCGGCGGCGCTCAGCCTGACCGTGGCCGTGCTGCTCAGCCTCCTCGTCCGCCTCGTCTTCTGAGCGAGCGGATTGGAGACGGGGACGACCCGAAGAATGGAGGCGCGCTTCTTTCGTCTGATGGCCGGGATGAACGAGGAGAAGAGCTAGACTTTTCTCTTCCTGACCGCCCGCCACACCGCTCCGGCCGCCAGGAACGAAAGAGCCAGGCCGGCGATGATCGCCCCCCAGATCCCCAGGAGCACCAGGGTGGTGATGATCGTGCCGGCGATCAGCACGCCCAAAAAGATGGCGCCCAGCGCCGGCCAGAACCGGATGCCGAAAAGGAAGGCGGCCGCCGCGCCGGTCCAGGCTCCGGTCACGGGCAGGGGCACGGCCACGAAGAGCATGAGTCCGATCAGCTCGTACTTCCGGATGATGTCGCTCTTGCTCCGCGTCCGGGCGAAAAGCCAATCGAAGAATTTTTTAAAGAATTTCCAGCGGGAAAGCCACTTCGACACCGGGCCCAGGAGCAGCAGGATGGGGATGATGGGCAGCATGTTGCCGATGACCGACAGGATCACGGCCTGGGACAGCGGCAGGCCGAGCACCTGGTTTCCCACGGGTATGGCCCCCCGGAGCTCGAAGATGGGCATCATGGCGAGCATCAGCGTGGCCAGCCAGGCCGGGATCCCGGCGTTCTGAAGGAATTCGACGATCATTCAGATTCTCCGGCCGCCGGCCCGGCGTCGGCCGCCTCGAAAGCTGAGATGCCGCGTAGCGCGTTTTCGCCGCGATATTCCGTTCCAGTCATAGTGGGTGAGTATAAGTTCGGCCTGGGGACCTGTCAATAGGTCAATTGGGGTTGTCAATTGGGGTCGGGCCTCAGCATCTTACATGCTTTCAATTATTTAGCGCCTCTATAATGCCCTTTTCGGTGCTTTGGGAAAGGATATGGAGATGATTGGAAGGATGGATTTGCGCTTTGCCTGGGAATATTAATTCTCCAAGACGACGATTGCCTGGGCGTAGCTTTTCAGGTGGCTGAGGGAAAGATGGGCGCGGGAGAAGCCCATGGTTTCGGCGTTCTTGACTTCCAGGACGGGCTGCCCCGACTCCAGGTTGACGACGCCGACGTCCGTCCAGGGAACGCGCCGACCCAGGGCCTTGAAGAAGGCTTCCTTGGCCGCGAAACGCGCGGCGAGATGCTGGGCGGCGTTTTTCTTCCCCGAGCTGTAGCGGATCTCCTCCGGGGTGAACACCCGGTCGGAGAAGCGGGGATGTTCGTCCAAAGCCTTTTTCACGCGCTCCACTTCGATGAGGTCAATCCCTATGCCGACGATCATCTTCCGCCTCCTCGGTCATGAATTTTTCCTTCAGGGCCCGGGCCGCCCGGATTCCCACATGCCGGGCGAGCTCCTCCTCGGTCAGCCGTTTAATCCTCTCCGGGCTTTTGAATTCCTCCAGGAGCGCTAGCTTTTTCTTGGGCCCCAGGCCGGCCACGCCGTCCAGGAAAGAAGCGAGGCTTGATCGGCTGCGACGCCGGCGGTGGAACGAAACGGCGAAGCGGTGGGCCTCGTCGCGGACCCGCTGGAGGAGCTTCAGGGCTTCCGAACTCCGGGGCAGGCTCAGTCCCTCCTTGAAACGCGCCGTATATACGACCTCGTTCTTCTTGGCCAAGGCGGCGACCGGCACCCCCCCCAGCTTGAGATCGAAGAGAGCCCGGCGGGCGGCTTGAAGCTGCCCCGGCCCGCCGTCGACAAGGATGAGGTCCGGCAGCCGGCCCACGTCCGGACCTTCGGCTTGGAGGCGCGCGGCGCGCCGGCCGACGACTTCCTTCAGCCCGGCGACGTCGTTGGGGCCTTGGACGGATTGGATCCTGTAGCGCCTGTAGCCGTCCTTGTCGGGCTCGCCGTCCACGAAGGACACCGAGGACCCGACCGCTTCGGCGGCCCCCGTGTTGGAGACGTCGAACCCTTCGATGCGCCGGGGCAGGGAGGGGAGGTCGAGAGCCTCCTGGAGCGCGGACAGCACGGCCGGCGCGCCGGCCGGCGCTTTTTCCGAAAGGGCCTTTTCCGCATTCCTGCCGGCCAGGTCCAGCAGCCTCCGGCCGGCGCCCTTTTCCGGAGCCAGGACGCGCACGGCTTTGCCCCTCCGGCGCGACAGACTCCGCTCCCAGGCGCTCGTCGCCGGCGTGCGGAAGGGAAGGAGGATCGTGTCGGCCAGCGGACGGCTGGCGTGGTAGAAGCCGCGTAGAAACCGGTCCAGGAGGGTCTTGTCGGAGACCCCGGGCGGGGCGTCGAGGCGGACCTCCTCGGAATCGCTGACTTTCCCCCCCCTCATGAAAAAGACATGGGCCGCGGCCCGGCTTCCGAGGCGTCGGAAGCCGATGATGTCCTTGTCCTCCCCTCCCGCGGAGATGAAGCGCGGCTTGTGGCCGAGCTCCTCGACGGCCCGCATGAAATCCCGCCACCGGGCGGCCATCTCGAACTCCTGCCTCTCGGCCGCCCGCATCATCCTTTCCCGGAGGGCGGGCAGGAGCTCGCGCCGCCGTCCCTCGAGGAACAACATCGCCTGGCGCACGCTCTCGGCGTATTCCTTCTCGCCCGTCCGTCCCGTGCAGGGCGCCGCGCAGAACCCGAGCTCGTGCTCCAAACAGGGGCGCCGCCTGTTGCGGAAGACGGCCTCCTCGCAGCTCCGGAGGCCGAAGAAGCGGTTGACGAGGCGGACGGCCTGCCGCGCCCGCCGGGCCGGCGCGTAGGGGCCGAAATAGCGGCTGCCGTCCTTCTCCACCCGGCGGCTGAAATACACGCCGGGGAATCTGTCGGCCCGGGTGATCTTGATGTAGGGAAAGCTCTTGTCGTCCTTGAGCCTGAGGTTGTGCCTGGGCTGATAACGCCGGATGTAATTGCTCTCCAGGAAGGAAGCCTCGACCTCGGAGCCGGTCAGGAGATAATCGATGTCCGCCGTCTCGGCGACGAGGACCCGAACTTTCTGGTCGGCTTCGGCCTGGAAGTAGGAGCCGACCCGGTCCCGGAGCGAGCCGGCCTTGCCGATGTAGACGACTTCGTTCGCTTCGTTCTTGAAGAAGTAGATGCCCGGCTTGTCGGGCAGCGTCCGCAGCCGGTCTCTCAGCCCGCTCCCGGTCACGGCCTTAAGCCCCCCACTCCACTTCCAGCTGTTTCAGTCGGCGGATCTCGTCCCGCAGCCGGGCGGCCTCCTCGAACTCGAGCGCCCGGACCGCGGCGGCCATTTTCTTCTCCAGGCCGTCGACCCTGGCTTTCCTCTTCTCCGGTGAGAGGTAGATGTCCCTGTCCTCGGCCACGCGGGTGAAGTCCAGGTAATCGCGCTCGGGGACGCTCGACAGCACCTCCCCGATGTTCTTGCGGATGGACTGGGGGGTGATGCCGTGGCGCCGGTTGTACTCCTCCTGGATCGCCCGCCGGCGGCCCGTCTCGGACATGGCCCGCCGCATGGAATCGGTGACCGTGTCGGCGTAGAGCAGGACGCGGCCCGAGACGTTCCGCGCCGCGCGTCCGAAGGTCTGGATGAGGGAGGTCGCCGAGCGGAGGAAACCCTCCTTGTCCGCGTCCATGACGGCCACGAGCGACACCTCCGGAAGGTCGAGTCCCTCGCGGAGGAGGTTGATGCCCACCAGGGCGTCGAACACCCCCCGGCGCAGGTCGCGGAGGATCTTGACCCGCTCCAGGGCTACGATCTCGGAGTGGAGGTAGCGCACGCGGAGGCCCAGCTCGTGGTAGCGCTGGGTCAGGTCCTCGGCCATCTTCTTGGTCAGGGTGGTGACCAGGGTCCGCTCCCCGCGCCCGGCCCGGGCCCGGATCTCGGCCAGCAGGTCGTCCGCCTGCCCGCGGGCGGGACGGACCTCGACCTCGGGGTCGGTCAGCCCCGTCGGCCGGATGACCTGCTCGACCACCGCGCCCCCGCTCGTCCGCAGCTCGTAGGGTCCGGGCGTGGCCGAGACGTAGATCGTCGGGCCCACGCGCTCCTCGAATTCCTCGAAGCTCAGCGGCCGGTTGTCCAGGGCCGAGGGCAGGCGGAAGCCGTGCTCGACCAGGGTCAGCTTCCGGGACCGGTCGCCGTGGTACATTCCGCCGAGCTGGGGGATGGTGACATGGGACTCGTCGATGATCGTCAGGAAGTCTCCGGGGAAATACTGGAGCAGGGTGTGGGGCGGCTCGCCCGGCCTGCGGCGGCTGAGGTGCAGGGAATAGTTCTCGATGCCCGGACAGAACCCGAACTCGCGGAGCATCTCCAGGTCGTAGAGGGTGCGCGATTC
>VGJG01000177.1 GCA_016867615.1 Candidatus Aminicenantota bacterium
TGCCCGTTTCGGCGTCCGCGATCCACAGGGCCGGAGCGGGCGGATTCCAGTAATCGATGACCTCGTTATACTGGGCGCCGGGACGCCGGAAAAAGGCGAGGCGTTTTCCGTCCGGCGACCAGACGGGGTCGCCGTCGCGGTCAACGCCAGGCGCGATCCAAGCGATCTTTTCCCTGCCCAGGTCGTAGACGCCCACGAAGCTGTGGTCATCGCGATTGCTGACGAAGGCGACGCGCCGTCCGTCGGGAGACCAGCGGGGGCTTCCGTTCCGTCCCGCGGCCCGGAAGAGGAGCTCCGCCTCCCGGGACGTCCCGGTCGGGCCCGGGTCGAGGAGGGAAGCGCGGAAAATCAAACCGTCCCTGACCACGAGCACCCATCGGCCGTCGGGCGAGAGTACGGGGTTGTTCCCGGCGCAGACCCGCCAGGGTCCGCCGCCGTTCGTGCGGACGGCCCAGACGGCCTGCTCGTAACCCCTCGGGTCTGAAGCGGGGTTCGTGACCCAGCCCCGGCTATCGGGATTCCCGTTCCGGACGTAGACGGTCAGACGGCCGTCGTCGGTCAGGGCCAGGCCGGGGATCTCGAACACCTCGTCCCGGACGAAGTTCGTCAGGTTCACCGGTAGGAACTCGGGGCCGGCCGCGGTCCAGACGTTCATCGCTCCCTCGGCGTTGAACACCCAAGCCAGCCGGTCGGCGTTCCTGGCCGAGACGAGATTCATGGGGTAGGGCGTGCTCAGGACCTGCTCCAGGGTATACTTGCCTCCGGACGCGGCCGCCGCGTGATGAAATGCGACGAAGAGCATGAGGGGCACCAGGGCCGCGATTCTTGAAGTCCTCATTCCTGCCTCCTGGTTTGACGGATTCGATGATGAAAAGATCATAAGCCAGGAAGCCGGTTTTGTTAAGCGGTATGAAACGATCAAGGTCGAGTTCGCCGTCGATGGAACGGGCCGCCTTCCCGTCGATAAGCAGCCAGCCCTGCCGAAGCGCTCTCTCGGTGGCATGATGGCGTAGCGAGGCGTCTTTCGCCAAATCGCCGGATTGCTCGAAGCTCGCGCCGTAAGTCGCGTATCCGGACGAAGAAGGAACGATAAACGTCAGGCGCGGGATGGAGATCGGCGCCGGGAAGCGCGTTCGCCGCCCGTTTTCTGTAGAATGCGGCTCGCGCTAGCGCAGCGTGCCCTCGTAATGGGCGGTGTGCTGGCGGCGGCGGACTTCCTCGGGCGTGTAGGACGGCAGGAGCACGGGCGCCACGCGGTCGGTCTTGACGCCCGCTTTCTTGAGCGCGGCCTCGAACTTGTTGAGGTGCTCCAGGGACAGCGTGCCTAACGAAACTGATTTCACGTATTCCGCGGCGTAGATCCCCGCCCGGCGGCCGAAGACGTTGTAGTCCAGGACGGAATTGCCCATGAGGCGGTTCCGGCCGTGGACGCCGCCCGAAGCCTCGCCGGCCACGAACAGGCCGGGGATGTTCGTCTCGCAGCGGTCGTTGATCTCGAGGCCGCCGTTCTGGTAGTGGAGCGAGGGGTAGACGAGCATCGGCTCCTTGGTGATGTCGATGTCGTAGCGGATGAACTGGCGGACCATGGCCGGGAAGTTCTTGAGCAGGTAGCCCGCGCCCTGGATGATCTCGATGAGCGGCGAGTCGAGCCAGACGCCCCAGCGGCCGCTGGGCGTCCGGATGCCGTTGTGTCGTTCCAGGCACTCCCGGATGAAGGCCGAGCTCTCGACGTCGCGCGGCTCGCGGGGGAAGACGAACAGCTCGCCGAACTTGTTCAGGGGCTGGCCGCCCGCGCCGCGGATCTTCTCGGTGATAAGGAAGCCCGCGATCTGCTCGGGAAAGACCGAACCCGTGGGATGGTACTGGACCGAGTCCATAAACATCAGCTTGCCCCCGGCGCGGTAGGCCATGACCAGGCCGTCGCCCGTGGCGCCGTAGTGGTTCGTCGTGTCGAAGCCGCGGATGTGGAGACGGCCGTAGCCGCCGGTGGCGATGAGCACCGCCTTGGCCTTGACGACGAAGTATTCCTCGGTCTCCATGTTGTACAGGACTCCGCCGGCGCAGCGGCCCTTGTCGTCCAGGAGAAGCTCGACCGTGGGCATGAACTCCAGGACGGTGATCTTTTCGGTGTGGTTGCGGACCTCGTCCATCAGGGTGCGCATGATGATCGCCCCGGTGTAATCCCGGCAGGAATGCATCCTCTTGCGCGACGTCCCGCCGCCGTGGAGGACATACATCGAGCCGTCGGGGTTCTTGTCCCAGACGACGCCCATCTCCTCGAGCCACTTGACGACTTCCGGTCCGTCCTCGGTCATGGCCCGGACGAGATCGGGCTTGTTGTCGAAGTGGCCGCCGCCCATGGCGTCCAGGTAATGGGTCGTGGGCGAATCCTGGGGCGTGACCGCGGCCTGCATGCCGCCCTGGGACATCATCGAGTTGGCGTCACCCAGGCGGAGCTTGGTGGAGATCAGGGAAGAGGCGCCGTGCTGCATGGCCATGATGGCCGCGGCGCAGCCCGCCCCGCCGCCGCCGACGATGAGCAGGTCGGTCTCGTAATCGGGCCGGGCGAGGTCGAAAAGCTCCGGCCGGATGCGGCTGTGGCTCTCCAGGATGTCGGCCACCTCGGTCGTCAGCTCCTCGCCGGCGTTCGGGCCGACGCGGACCTTGCGCCGCGCGTCGGGCCGGTAGTCGGGGTGGAAGCGGTTGAGGACGTCCTCCCGTTCGTCGGCGTTCATGGGGGGGAAGACCGGCTTCCCGGATTTTTCGAGCTCCAGCCGCCGCTGGCGGGTCTCGTCGACCTTCTTCAGGGATTCTCTCATGTATTCAGGGTACATGGCCGGCTCCTTTATTCCGTGTCCCGGGCATAGTATTTTTTCTTGAGCTCGTCCTTCTTCATGCCCATGAGCTCTCTGTAGGTCTTATCGTACTTCTTGTCCTTGACGTCCTTGAGCCGCTTGTCGAGTTCCGGACTTTTTTTGGAAAGGTAGCGGCCGTAGAGCCTCCGGCCCAGGATGCCGACGTTGAAATGAACGATCTCGGCCGGGCAGCGGATGGCGCACATGCCGCAGCTCAGGCAGTCGAAGGACAGATCCATGACCTTCTCCACGTCGCCGCGTTTTGCGGCCTGGATGTAGTCCATGACCTCCAGGTCCTGGGGGCAGGCCTTGGTGCAGGTGTTGCAGGCCACGCAGCGGAAGACCTCGGGGTAGAGCCTCTGGAAGGCGGTCACGTCGGCCTTGAGCGTTTCGAGGTCGTAGACGGGTTTCTGGGAGGGGATGGCCGGCAGCTGCGAGAGCCACATGCCCTCCTTGACCAGCGTCGTGCAGGCCAGGCCGGTGTAGATGCGGTAGTCGTTGGGCATGCGGTAGACCGTGGCGCAGGCCCCGCAGAAACCCTCCCGGCAGCCGGCCCCGCGCTTGATCTGGTAGCCGGCGTACTCGATGGCGCCCATGATGGTAGCGTCGGCAGGGACGCTGTGGGCCTTGCCCATGATGTAGACCGTGAGCATCTCCTTGGGCGGCTCCTCGGGCTTCGCCGCGGCGGCGGAGGGCGCCGGACGGGCTTTGGCCGCTTTGGCCTTCCGGGGGACGGCGGGTCGGGCGGTTTTCTTGACTGGGGTCATTCCTTGCCTCCATGGTTGGGCTGTTCATCCAGTTTCAGCGGACCCAGGGTGCGGACCTGGTCGGTGAATTCGTTCATGACCGTCACGAACTTCTTGCCCTCGGCCGCGGAGATCCACTCCAGGCGCAGGCGGTCGGGCTCTACGCCCAGCTCGCCCAGAAGCCTCTTGAGGAGGATCATCCGGCGCAGGGTCTTGTAATTGCCGTCGATGTAGTGGCAATCGCCGGGGTGGCAGCCGCCGATGAGCACGCCGTCGGCACCCTTGCGGAAGGCCCACAGGACGTGCTGGGGGTCGACCCGGGACGAGCACATGACCCGGATGATGACCCCGCTGGGGTCGTATTCCATGCGGGAGGTGCCGGCCAGGTCGGCTCCGGCCGAGGTGCACCAGTTGCAGGCGAAACAGACGATCTTGGGCTCATAGGGTTCCATGCCGGCGCCTCACTCTTCGAGTATGGTCTCGACCATCGAATGGATCTGTTCGTCGGTGAAATTGGCCTGTTGGGCCGCGCCCGAGGGACAGGCGACGATGCAGCAGCCGCAGCCCTCGCACAGGACGTCGTTGACCGAGACGACCTTCTTCTCCGCGTCGTAGACCCGGGCTCCGTAGGGGCACATGGAGATGCACAGCTTGCAGCCGCTGCACAGCTCCTCGTCCACGACGGCGATGACCGGGTTGTGGGACAGGGTGTCGGAGGAGAACAGGGCCAGGACTTTGGAGGCCGCGCCCGAGGCCTGGGCGACGGCTTCGGGGATGTCCTTGGGCGCCTGGGCGGCTCCGGCGAGATACATCCCCGCGGTGACGCTCTCCACGGGCCGGAGCTTGGGATGGGCTTCGGCCAGGAAACCGTCCTTGTCCATGGGGATCTTGAGCTTCTTGGCCACGTCCTCGGCGCCCCGGGAGGGGCGCATGGCCATGGCCAGGACGACCATGTCGGCGTCGATCTCGATCTTCTTCCCGGTCAGCGTGTCCACGCCCCAGACCTTGAGCTTGCCGTCCTCCTGGAAGACCTTGGACA
>VGJG01000178.1 GCA_016867615.1 Candidatus Aminicenantota bacterium
AGCGACGCGGCCCTCATCTGTCCGATGCCGTCGCGCCACAGGGCTCCGTCCTCGGAAACGGCGTCCTGGAGGAAATCCTGGAGCAGGCTCTGGCTGCGGTTGAGGTAGCTGAGCGTTTCGCGCCGGGCGAGTTCGCGATCCACCCTGTCGAGGAACTCGCTCGAGGCGTAGTAGTTTTTGCTCCCCCCCGGCGCGGGAGGAGCGGGGCGGAGGATCAGAAAGGCGGCCAGAGCCCCGAGGAGCGCGCCGGCCGCCAGCCCCGCCGCCGCGGGCCGCAGGAGGACGGGCGCGAAGAAACGCCGGAGCCCGCGCGGCTCGAGGCGCGGCTCCGGACGGTCGAAGACCTTGCGGGCGATCCTCTCCGGGAGGGCCTCCCAGTCGACCGTGTCCATGGCCCGCTTGACCTCCTCGCCGGCGGCGGCCGCTCCGTTGAGGACGCATTTCCATTCCGCCATCTCCCGGCGGCAATCGGGGCATTCCCCGGCATGCCGCTCCAGGGAGCGGGCGTCCGCTTCGCTCAGGTCGCCCAGAAGAGAGGCCACCAGATCCTGTTTGTCTCGGTTGCAGGAAGTCATCGGTACGCCCCCAGATAAGGACTCAGGCGGCCCTTGAGGTTACGGACCGCCTTGAAATGAAGGGATTTGACCGTTCCCGGGGAAATGTTCAACAGGCCGGCGATCTCCTCGACCCGGAGCTGGTTGTAATGACGGAGGATGAAGATCGTCCTCTGCCTGTCGGCCAACGACCGGACCGAACGGGCGAGGAGGTCCTTGAGCTCGCAGGCCCTCCTGGCCGAGGCGTTCTCCTCGGCGGGGACTTGGAGGACGTCGAGGCTCACCGCCGTCTCGAATTCCCGGCGGCGGCGGTAGTGCTTGCGGAAATAATCGACGCACAGGTTCTTGGCGATCTGGAGCACCCAGCCCTGGAGGCTGTGGCCTTCTCTGTAAGTGCCCAGCTTCTGGTGCAGCCTCAAAAACGTCTCCTGGACGATGTCCATGGCGTCCTCCCGGTTTCCGAAGAAGGCGAAGGCCAGCTGAAAAACCCTCTGCTGGTGAGCGCGGACGAGCTCCTTGAACGCTTCCCGCTCTCCGGCCCGGATGCGCCGGACGAGAAGACCCGCTTCCGCGGCGTCCCGGTCCGGCGCCCTGTCGTCGCTCATCTCAGCCAGATCAGCACGCGGTCTTCCTCGTCCTCGACCTCGATGAGAAGGCCCGGCCCGAACCGGCCCAGGTCCTTGATCTCGCGCCAGGCAAGCCCGTATTTCCCCTCGAAGTCGAAATCTCCGCCCTCATTCCCGATGTCCGCGGCCAGGGCGAGCGCGGCCTGGAACAGGGCCAGGGATGTCCGGACTTCGACAAGCTGGCCGCCTCTTTCATGGACCAGAAAACAGATCTCCCGGGCCCGGCCCAGGCGGCCGGGATTCTCGCTCTGAAGGCGGGCGATCTCCCGGGAAGCGCGGACGAATCGCGCCCCGGGGTCGCGGCAATCCTCGATGACATGGATACGGAAGCAGGCCGCGGCCGACAGGACGAGGAGGGCCGCTCCGGCCGCCTTGAGGAACGGTTTGAGAGTGCTCATTTTGACCTCGGCATTCGGGTTCAATGAGAACTACGAAAATTTCCGGGCCAAGGTTCACCCCGGCTCGAAAGACCGGTCTTCACCGCCGGGCCCCGGCGCGGGCGCCGGGCTCTATTCCGGAGGGGCTCCCCTCGGCAGGACGCGCGGGAGCGGCTCAGGAAGGAAAGGAGGAGCGGGAAATCAGTAGCGGGAAAAGGGCTTTCTCTCTCCCTGGGGCTTGTCGCCCCTGGGCTTGGCTTCGTTCACGATCAACCGGCGGCCTTCGAACTCCGTGCCGTTGAGCCTGTTTCGGGCCTCGGCGGCGTTCTCGGACGTGGCCATCTCCACGAACCCGAAACCGCGTCCCTTGAGGATGTTGACGGACGTGACTTCGCCGTACTGGGTGAAGAGCTCCTTCAGCTTGTCCTCTTCGGTCTTGTAGTTCAGGTTGCCCACGTACAGTTTTCTCGAAGAATCCATAAAAACGACCTCCTCACTCTCCCCCTTCGGGCTCGAACCCGGGTCGGAATCGAGCGTCAGAAAAAGAGCGGAGGTATTTTTTCACAAGGACCGGGTAAAATCAAGCCTCTGAATTCGTCGCTGCATTCGTGAGACCTGGGGCTCATGGTCTTTCAGCCCGGCTTGATAATATTCCTGTTTTTGCTATAGTTCACATCGCTTATCGGGAGGAGCCATGAAACGCAGCCGCTACGTCCTCATCATCGTCCTGGTGTTCGTCGTCTTGGGCGCCGTCACCCTGGCCAGCTTCTTCTTCAGCTCCCTGAGCCGCACTCCTTCCGTGCCGCTCCGCGCTTACCTGGACATCCCCCTCTCCGGCGAGCTCGTGGAATGGTCCTCGCCCACCTGGGTCGACACCCTGATCCTGGGCCGGGCGCCCCTCTCGGTCCACGACATCTGGTGGAACCTCAGGAAAGCCCGCAGCGACCGGCGCGTCCAGGCCGTCCTCCTCCGGCTCAACCTCCTCCTCTGCGACTGGGCCAAGGCCAACGAGCTGCGCGAGGCCGTCCTGGATTTCCGCCGCTCGGGGAAGAAAGTTTACGCTTACATCGAGGAAGCGCCCGATTTCGACATGGAGTATTACCTGGCCTCGGCCTGCGACCGGGTCGTCCTCCATCCCCTGGGCTGGCTGGGGGTCAACGGCCTGGGCGGGGCGACGCCGTTCTTCAAGAAGACGCTGGACAAGCTCGGCATCCGGTTTGAGGTCGAGCAGGTTGAGGAATTTAAAACGGCCTACAACATGTTCACCCGGGAAGGCTTCACTCCGGCCCATCGGCAGATGATGGAATCGATCCTCGAGGACCTCTTCGAGGTCTATGTCGCCGGCGTCGCCGAGGCCAGGGGAAAGAGCGTCGCGCAGGTTCGGGGCTGGGTGGACAAAGGCTTCTTTCAAGCCGAGGAAGCCCTCCGGGAGGGCCTGGTGGACGAGCTGATGTTCGAGGACGAACTCCTGGATTCCCTGTCCCGGACGACCGGCGCCGTCCGACGGCTCCGACACGAGGATTACGCCCGGATCAAGCCCGAGTCGCTGGGCCTCAACCGCGGCCCGAAAGTCGCCCTGATCTACGCCCAGGGCACGATCCTCGGAGGGGAAAGCCTGAACGAGCGGATGATCGGCAGCCGGACCCTGAGCAGTCAAATCCGGAGGGCGCGGGAGGACCGGAACACCGCGGCCGTCATCCTCCGGGTGGACAGCCCGGGCGGCTCGGCCGTGGCCTCGGACTCGATCTGGAGGGAAATCGCCCTGACCAAGAAGGTCAAGCCCGTCGTCGTCTCCATGTCCGACCTGGCCGGGTCGGGCGGCTACTGGATCTCCATGGGCGCTCATAAGATCGTCGCCCAGCCTCAGACCCTGACCGGTTCGATCGGCGTCCTGTTCGGCAAATTCGACCTTCAGGGGCTCTACGACAAATTGGGCGTCACCTCGGAGAGGCTGGTGTTCGGCGAGCAGGCCGACGCTTTTTCCTCGTTCCGCTCCTTCACTCCTGAAGAGCGGGCGGCGATGAAAAAACAGATCCTGTGGATCTACGACCGTTTCCTGACCAAAGCGGCCGAGGGTCGCGACATCACCAAGGAGGAAGCGGACTCGCTGGGCAGAGGACGGGTCTGGACCGGACGACAAGCCCTCGGCCTCGGGCTGGTGGACGAGATGGGGGGGCTGGCGACGGCCGTGGCCCGGGCCAAGGAGCTGGCGGGTCTGTCCTCCTACCGGGACGTCCGCCTGGACGTCTGGCCGAGGAAGACTTCCTTCTGGGGGGCTCTCTTCGGCCGCCGGGAGACCGGCCTGGGGGCCGTTCCCGGGTCGCGCCTGCTCAAAGCCCTGGCCGAGCTCGAATCCCTCCTTCCCCGGGACCGGGCTCTGAGCCTGATGCCTTTGCAGCCCTCCTTCCGCTGAAGTTCGATCCGGGTCCTCAGCGGCAAAGCGTCCCGTACGGGCACTTCGGGCACAAGCCCTCCGCCGCCCCCGTGGGCTCGAAGGGCCGGGCGGGGTCGCAGATCTCCCCGAGGAGGAGGCCGGTCATCTTCTCGAACTTCGCGCAGTCTTCCCTCCGGGAAGCCTCATCCCTCCCCTCGAAAGCCGAGATCTCGATGCCCCGGTCCAAGAAGTTCTTGCCCAGCATGAGGACGCCGCTGCGCAGCGTCTCCGCGGGCACGTTCATGACCCGGGAAAGAATGAGCCCGTAGAGCGGGAGCTGGACGCTTCTGACGGACCGTCTCCAGGTCTTGGGGTCTTCGGGTTCAAGGTCCTCGAAGGAAACGCTCAGGTGTCTTTCGCCGGCCCCGGTTTTGTAGTCCAGGATGTGAACGTCCCCGCCCCGACGTTCGACCCGGTCCGTCCGCGCGGCGAGGTGAAAAACGCCCGACTCAAACGCCCAGTCCGCCTCCCATTTTAACTCCAGGGAATCGATGATCAGCTCCCGTTTGTTCCCCTCGAGCTCCCTGAGGAGGGGAAGCTGGTAGCGGTCGAGAAATTCCGCGAGATGGCGCTCGGTCTGACGCTTCAGGAGGAATGCGCCGCCCGCGTCATCCCCGCCGTACAATTCCC
>VGJG01000179.1 GCA_016867615.1 Candidatus Aminicenantota bacterium
CTTCATCTCCGTGGACATGGAGGGCGTCGCCGGCGTCGTCGCCTCCGAGGAATGCAGCCGCGCGGCCTCGGACGACTACCAGTATTTCCGGCGCCTGATGTCGCTCGAGGCGAGCGCCGCGGCCGAGGGCGCCTTCGCCGCGGGCGCGACCGAGGTCTGGGTGCGCGACGCCCACGGCTCGGCGCGCAACATCCTGCCCGACCTGCTCGACAAGCGCGCCCTGCTGCTGCGCGACTGGTCGGGCGGGCCCAAGGTCATGATGGAGGGCCTCGACGGGACGTTCGACGCCGCGGTGTTCATCGGCTATCACGCCAAGGCCGGGACGCCCGACGCCACGATCGAGCACACCTCGAGCGGCGTCGTCACCGACATCTCGATCAACGGCGTGTCGCTGCCCGAGGCGGGCTACAACGCCCTGATGGCCGGCCTGTACGGCGTGCCCGTGGTTTTCGTCGCGGGGGACAAGGCCGTCTGCGACCAGGTCAAGGCGCTGTTCGGCGAAGTCGACACCGCGGCGGTCAAGGAGGGGATCGGCAACGCCGCCCTCTGCTTCCATCCCGAGGCGGCGCGGGACATGATCCGGGCGGGGGTGGAGAAGTCCGTGCGCGAGCGCGCCCGGTTCAAGCCCTACAAGATGAAGCCGCCCTACACCATGGTCCTCAAGCTCAAGGACGAAAAGGTCGTCAACAGCGGCCAATTCTATCCCGGCGCGGTGCGGACGGGCGACTGGGAGCTGACCTTCAAGAGCGACGACTTCATGGAGGTCATGAAGGCTTTCTCCTTCACCCGGAGGTGAGGGCTCGAGCCGGCCGCGGACGGATCGGAAGGAGGGGGGGATGAAACGATTTCTTTTGTACGGGATGGCGCTCGTCATCATGGCCGTCGGCGCGCTCGGCGGCGCGGGGCAGGAGCCTTTATGGAAGAAGGTGCGGGAATACCGCCGGGCGCACGAGGCGGAGATCCTCCGCGAGTTCAGGGAACTTCTCTCCGTTCCCAACGTGGCTTCGGACGGGGAGAACATCCGCGCCAACGCGGAGCTCCTGCGGAGAATGATGGAGAAGCGCGGCCTCGAAGCCCGGGTCATGGAGACGGCGGGCAACCCCGTCGTGTTCGCGCAAAAGATCGTCCCGGGAGCGGGGCGGACTCTCCTTTTTTATGCGCACTACGACGGCCAGCCCGTGGAGCCCGGGAAGTGGACCGGCACCGCGCCCTTCGAGCCGGCGCTGCGGCCGGGGAAGCTCCGGGCGGGGACGAGAGAGCCCGGGCCCATTCCTTTCCCCGCGGCGGGGGCGCGGCACGAGGACGACTGGCGCCTCTACGCCCGGAGCGCGAGCGACGACAAGGCGCCCATCATCTGCTTCCTGGCCGCGCTCGACGCGCTCCGCGAATCGGGCTTCGTCCCGAGGAATAACATCAAGATCATCCTGGACGGCGAGGAGGAGGCGGGCTCGACGAACCTCTTTCCCTTCCTGGAGAAAAACAAGGACCTTCTCGGCTCCGACGTTTTGTTCATGTGCGACGGCCCGGCCTATTATTCCGGCGACCCGACGCTGTTTTTCGGCGCGCGCGGCATCACGACCCTCGAGGTCACGGTCTACGGCCCCGACACGAGCCTTCACTCCGGCCATTACGGCAACTGGGCGCCCAACCCGGCGGTCATGCTCGCCCATCTCCTGGCCTCGATGCGCGACGCGAACGGCCGGGTCAAGGTCGCGGGGTTCTACGACACCGTCGTCCCGCTCGGCGAATCCGAGCTGCGAGCCGTCCGCTCCATTCCCTCCCATGAGGAAGAGATCAAGCGGACCTACGGATTCCGGCGCCATGAGGACGCCTGGCCGAGCCTCATGGAGGCCATCCAGTATCCGGCGATCAACATCAACGGCCTGGAGAGCGGCGCCGTGGGCAGCAGGGCCACGACCTCCATACCCGCTTCGGCCGCGGCCCGCCTGGACATCCGGCTGGTCAAGGGCAACGACCCGCGCGACATGGCCGCCAAAGTCGTCAGCCACATCCGGGCGCAGGGCTACCATGTCGTCGAGGGCGAGCCGGACGACGCGGCGCGCGCCCGTTTCCCGATGATCGCCCGCGTGACCGGGGGCCGGGGCGGCTACGCCGCCTCGAGGACGGCCATGGACCTGCCGGTCTGCCGGGCGGCCGTCGCGGCGCTCTCGCGGCACGGCAGCCGGCCGCCCGTCCTCCTGCCCACGCTGGGGGGCTCGCTGCCCATCGTCCATTTCCAGGAACTGCTCGAGACACCCATCGTCGGCGTCTCGGTCGTGAACCACGACAACAACCAGCACCAGCACGACGAGAACGTCCGGCTCGGCCACCTGTGGCTGGGCATCGAAACCCTGGCCGCTCTGCTGATGATGGACTGAGGTTCCCGGCGACGAAGATCGCTTGAAAGGGGCCGATGATTCGGCTATAGTGACTCCTGATGACCTCCGATGAATTTTTTGCCGCGAACAAATCCTCTTTCGACCTCATCTTCATCGACGGACTGCATCACCGCGACCAGGTCGAGCGGGACATCCTGAACGCCCTGGCCGTCTTGAACCCGGGGGGAACGATCGTCGTCCACGACTGCAACCCCGGCGACGAAAGCATGCAGGTCGTGCCCCAGAGCCAGGAGGAATGGACGGGCGATGTCTGGAAGGCCTGGGTCAAGCTCCGGGCGACGCGCTTCGACCTGAGGATGTTCGTCGTCGATGTCGATTACGGCTGCGGCGTCATCCGGAGAAGAAAGCCGGACACGATGCGGACACGGGGCGATATGCCTTATGCGGTCTTCGATAAGAACAGACGCGATCTGTTGAACCTGATCGACGTCTCCGATTTCCTGAGATGCCTCGGGGAACCGGAACGATGAAAAAAAAGAAGCGCGACCTGGGCCGCAGGTTGGCGGGAGTCGCGGCGGCGGCCGCGCTGAGCGGAGCGGCGCTGGCGCTCGGCATGCCCGCCCCGGGCCCGGCGGTCAAGATCGCCCAGGCCCTGCTTCTCGCTTGCGCCGTGGCCGTCCTGGCGTTCACCACGCTCCGGAAATCGGGCATCCCCGCGCGCATCCT
Source organism: Candidatus Aminicenantota bacterium (assembly GCA_016867615.1). Lineage (GTDB taxonomy): Bacteria > Acidobacteriota > Aminicenantia > Aminicenantales > JAFGAV01 > JAFGAV01. The sequence continues at coordinate 3,066 of VGJG01000179.1, forward strand.
GGCGGGGCTGCTCCTCGGCGCCGTGGCCGGGCTCGTCTACGGGCCTGAGGCGGCCGTCATCAAGCCGGTCGGGACGGCCTTCATCCGGCTGATCAAGATGGTCATCATCCCCCTCATCTTCGCCTCGCTGCTCGTCGGCGTGGCCAGCCTGGGCGACCTCAAGAAGCTCGGCCGGGTGGGCGGCAAGACGATCGCTTTCTTCCTCGTCTATTACGTCTTCGCCGTCGGCCTGGGCCTTTTCCTGGCCAACACGCTTAAACCCGGGAGCAATATGCCGGAATCCGTCCAGGCTCGGCTCAAGGCCGAATACGGCGAGGCGGCCGGCGCCCAGGCGGCCCGGGCGGAGAAACAGCCCGGGCTGGGGGAGGTCCTGGTCAACATCATTCCCGACAACCCCGCCCAGGCCATCGGCCGGGCCGACATGCTGCAGATCATCTTCTTCGCGATGTTCATGGGCGTGGTCGTCACCCTGCTCGACAGGAAGAAGATGCAGCCCGTCCTGGCGTTTTTCGAGGCCGTGAACGACATCATGATCAAGATCGTGGAGATCGTCATCCGCCTCGCGCCCTACGCCGTCTTCGCCCTGATCGCTTCCGTGGTCGGCGCCTTCGGCGCCGACATCCTCATGTCGCTCCTCCGCTACTGCGCCGTGACGATCGGCGGCTTGCTCGTCCTGGCCGCCTCCTACCCGGCGGCCGTCCGGCTGCTGGCCCGCTATCCCTACTTCAAGTTCTGGAAGGGGATCTTCCCCGCGCAGCTCATCGGTTTCAGCACGAGCTCGAGCTCGGCCACCCTGCCGGTCAGCATGGAGTGCGCCGAGGAGAACATCGGCGTCTCGCGCGAGATCACGAGCTTCGTCCTGCCCCTGGGGGCCACGATCAACATGAACGGCACGGCCCTCTACCAGGGCGTGACGGCCGTGTTCATCGCCCAGGTGTACGGCATCCCGCTCGGCCTCGGCGCCCAGCTGACGATCGTCCTGACCGCCACCCTGGCCTCGATCGGCGCGGCCGGGGCGCCGGCCATGGGGGTGCTCATGCTGGTCATCGTCCTCAGGCAGGTCGGGATCCCGCTCGAGGGCATCGCCCTCATCATGGGCGTGGAGCGCATCCTGGACATGTTCCGCACCTCGATGAACATCACCGGCGACATCGCCGCCGCGGCCGTCGTGGCCCATTCCGAGGGCGAGCGCCTCAAGCCGAAAATCAAGGAAGGCGGAGTCGTCGCGTAAGACAAAGGACCGTGAGGGTCCGAGCCCTCGATTTTCCCGGCTCTTGACGGCCGGGGAGGGAGGGGTGGTCCGTGCAAGAAGAGGATAAGAAGAAAATGAAGAAAACCCGTCTGTCGCCGGTCCTGTTCCTGCTGTGGTTTGCCCTGGGGGCTCCGGCGGTGTCCGAGGGGCCGCGTCTCGAACCCGACGGACGAAAAGCCCTGGACCATGTCCGGTTCCTGGCCTCGGACGAGATGGGGGGCCGGAAATCCGGCACACCAGGGTACGAGCGGGCCGCCGCTTACGT
>VGJG01000180.1 GCA_016867615.1 Candidatus Aminicenantota bacterium
CATCACCATTCCCGAAGTCACGATCAGCCAGAGCCTCCCGGCGAGCGTCGCCCTCCATCTCGCCTGCCGGGTCTCGGTCTCCCTGATCGGCGGCCTGGGGTTCTTCGTCCAGGGGGGATATCTTTTCTGTCGGACCACGGGCCGGACGACGATCCGGGACATGAATTTCGGAACGTCGATTGAGGAATTCTCTGCCGACCTGAGCTCGCTCCAAGCCGTGGCGGGCCTGGCGTTCCATATCTAAGCCGGGAGGATACGATGAGCGTCACGCCCATGAGCCGACGCCCGCCCATCGCCCCCGCCGCCGGCCGGGGCCGGCCCTCATCACGCGCCGAAACCTCTGCCCGGACGAAGAACCGCTGGCGGCTCGATGAGGACCTGAAGAAGATCCGGGAGGAATTTCCCATTCTCCGCCGCGGCGTCTACCTCATCAGCAACTCGCTGGGAGCCATGCCGCGCGCGGCGCGGAGCGAGATTCGAAATTTTCTCGACCTCTGGGAACGGGAGGGCGTCTCGGCCTGGGAAACGGCCTGGTGGGACTTGGGGGTCGAGGTCGGGGATCTTGCCTCCGGGGTCATCGGCGCACCGCGGGGTGCGGTGACGATGATGACCAACGCCACGCAGGCCCATTGGACGGCCCTCTCCACCCGCTTTCTGCCGCGGACCCGAGGAGCGAAAAGACGAGTCATTCTCAGCGATCAGGACTTTCCGTCGGTAATCTATGCCGTTCGGGAGATCTGCCGGGTCATGGGCTGGGAGCCGGTGGTGGTCTCGAGCCGCGGGGCGGCGTTCGACCCGGGGCCTGTGCTCGAGGCGATCGACGAGCGGACGCTGATCGTGGCCGTCTCCCACGTTCATTTCAAATCGGCTTTCATTCAAGACATAGGCTCGATCTGCCTCCGGGCCAAGAAGTTCGGCGCAATGACCCTGATCGACGGATATCACGCGCCGGGCGTCCTCCCGGTCGATGTCGTGGGATTGGGCGCGGACTTTTACGTCGGCGGCTGCCTGAAATGGCTGTGCGGCGGTCCGGGAACGGCCTTCCTCTACGTCAGGCCCGGCCTGGCCCGCCGGGCCCGGCCGGCGCTTACGGGCTGGGCCGCGCACCGCAGGCCTTTCCTCTTCGGCCTGGAGATGTCCTGGGCGGGGAACAACAGGCGCTTCCAGTCGGGCACGCCGCCCATTCCCTGCCTGGTCACCGCCCGGGCGGGTTTGGAAGCGATCCTGAGGGTCGGCCTAAAGCCGATCAGGAAGAAATCGCTTCGTCTTACGGAGCGCATCATTCTCCGGGCGGAAGAGCGGGGCTTCCCCCTGCTCACTCCCCGGAGGGAGGAATGCCGGGCCGGGCATGTCTCTTTTCATGTTCCCGACGCCGGGTCGGTGAATCGGGCTCTCGAGGCGCGGGGGGTGAAGACCGATCACAGGGAGGGCGGCCGGGGCGAGCACGACATGCTCCGCGTCGGACCTCATTTTTACAATTCAGAGGAAGAGGTCGATGCGCTCTTCGAAGAGCTGGACGACATCCTGAGGCGGGGCAGACGGAAATAGCCGTCCCCGTCCGAGGGGCCCGGCGTGCGTTTCCGGCGCCGCAAGCGCGGCTTGTTTGCTCCCGGGCGCAGGATTTTGGTATGATGCCCAAGGGGAGAGCATCGCTCGACCATGAGAGACAAAAACGTTCGACTCCTTGGCCTGACCCTGGGCACGGTTCTGTCCGTACTGATCATGGGGGCCGAGGTCTATTATCCCTGGAAAGACGTTTATGTCGGGGCACTCCATGCGCCCTCCTGGGCGGGCCTGGTCCTGGCCCCTCATCCGGGAACCGCATTCGCCTTCCAGCTCCGTGTCGAGAAGAGAGACCATCCGCTCAAGGTCGAGGGGGAGAAAGCGACGGCCGAGGGACAGGAGCTTTTCTATATCGTCTCGGAGGTGGGTCCGCATTCTCCCGACAGCCAGTACGCCCGGGTGTCCTTTGATATGAACCTGCCCTTCGGCTTGGGCAAGAACACCCCCATCCTGATCAAGCCGGCCAAATCCCGGGACACCCTGACCCTGGAATGGTCCCGGGTGAACGAGCACATCGTCATCGGCCGGGTCTCCGGACCCTCGTACATCGACCTGCACCTCGTCCACTATTTCCCCTGGGAAGGCAAAGGCCGCTACCGGGTTTCTCCCGAGGGCCGCGTGTCGGGAGAGTCGAAAGCCGGCCATTATCTGTTCTGGACGGACCGCCGGGATCTCTCTCCCGGGCCGCGGACCGAGGAAGACCGCCTGGCCCTGTCCTTCTCCCTGCGTAGGGAGGGGAGCGTCTCTTTCGTCGCCGGAGCGATGGACGACCCGAAACAGCTCGCCAACCGCGTCTACCGCTACCAGAACCGGAAGACGATCGCCAACCTCCTCCAGGAGGAAAAGGACCGTTACCAGAGGAAACGGGTCAAGGTCACGGGCCGTGACCAGGGCGTGGCGGAATCCATCACCAACAACCTTTTCTGGATGACCCTCTATCAGCCAGATTTCCACCGGCTGTACACCCCCGCCGGGCGCTCCTGGATCTTTCCCCGGCCGGACGGCGCCCCGGACCATTGGACGATCTTCGAATGGGATTCGTTCTTCAACGCCCTGGAAGCCGCCTTGGAAAGCGAGAAGCATGCCAAGGACATCGTCCGGGCGGTGCTCGCGACCCAATATCCGAACGGCAACATCCCCAACTGGAGAAGCCGTTTCTCCGGAACCCCCGACCGCTCCCAGCCTCCGGTGGGCGCATTCGTCGTCCTCAAGCTCTTCCAGAGGTTCGGCGACCTCGCCTTCCTGAAGGCCTGCTATCCGGCGCTGAAAAACTGGCACGCTTTCTGGAAGGCCAAAAAGCCCAACGGCCAGGCGCGGCGCGACGGCAATGGAGACGGACTTCTGGAATGGGGCAGCGACCGCGAACTTGTCCCCGAAAACGTCCCGCCCTGGGAGAAGGACGCCGGGGGGAAACAGAGGGCCATGTGGGAATCCGGACAGGACGACCTGCCCAACTGGGACGAGGCCGGATTCAGCGAAGCCGCGGGCACGCTGACCATGAACTGTCTGGACCTCAACAGCCTCTATGCCCTGGACGCCTGGTGCCTGGCCCAGATGGCCAACATCCTCAACCTCCGCCAGGACCAGGAACGGTTCCAGGCCGAGTACGAACAGATGCGCTCGCTGATCAACAGACTGTTGTGGAACGAGCGGGAGAAGTTCTATTTCGACCGCCACTGGGACGGAAAATTCTCCGCCCGCAAAGCCGCCTCGAATTTCTACCCCCTGCTGGCCCGCATCCCGGACGAGAGGCGCGCCCTGCAGATGCAGAAGCGGCTCCTCAACCCCCGCGAGTTCTGGGGCGATTTCGTCCTGCCCACGATCTCCCGCGACGACCCGTCCTTCAAGGACCAGCAGTACTGGCGCGGGACGATCTGGCCGCCGACCAACTATCTCGTCTACCAGGGGCTCAAGGCCAACGGCTTCGACACGGTCGCCTCGGAGTTCGCGCGCAAGAGCGCCGCCCTCTTCCTGCGCAGCTGGAAGAACTTCCAGCTGTGTCCGGAGAACTTCGATTCCCGGACCGGAGAGGCGGGGGGGCAGCGCTACCAGAGCTGGGGGCCGCTGTTCGCCCTGACGGCCGTCGAGGATTATCTCGACTTCACGCCCTCCGAGGGCTTCCGCTTCGGGATGATCAAGCCCGAGAACAAGGGGGGCGTGGAGCGGCTGGCCGTCCAGGGCCGGCACTACGGGGTCTTCGTCTCGCCCAAGGAGATTCGGCTGGAGGAGGAGGGGCGGGAGATCTTCCGCGCCGACGGAGGCGCCGTCGTCCGCCATTTCCTGTATTCGGACAGCGAGGTCTCGTTCGACATCACCGCTCTCGAGCCCAGGGAAGTCAAGATCCGTTTTCTCAAGGAAGGCAAGTATCAATTCCTGCTGGACAGCCAGTTGAAGAGGGTCTTCCGCGGAAGGTCGCTCAGCTTCGATGTCCCGGAGGGAAAGCACAACATCCTCATCCTGCTCCTCTCGGAGGGGAAGTGACGCGGGAGCGCGAGGCGCCCGCCGCCCCGTCGGCGCGGGCCGCATGGACGGCCGCGACCCCGAAACAGCAGCGCTTCCAGTCGATATCCCGGAAGCCCGCTTCCTTCAGCAGGGCGTCCAAGACATCCGCATCATAAAAGCGGGGTATGGTCCGGGAGAGATAGGCATAGCCCTCCGGGGAGCCGGAGATCATCCGGCCCACAGGCTTGACCGCCGTCCGGACATAAAGATGGAACAAGCTCCGCAGCACGCCGTTCGGGGGTTGGCTCGTTTCCAAGTGGAGCAGGAGCCCTCCGGGGGTCAGCACCCTCTTGAGCTCGCGGAAGGCGTCGAGGAGAGCGGCCCGGTCGCGGTTGAGATTCCGCGTGGCGAAGGAGATCGCCGCCAGGTCGAAGGTCGCGTCGGAGAAGGGCAGCCGGGGGAGTGCGGCGCACAACCGTCCGAACCGCCCCCTCGAGGACTTGCGGCCGGCGAACCGCAACATGGGCAGGGAGAAATCGAAGGCGAAAACGGCGACCCCCGGGGGCGC
>VGJG01000181.1 GCA_016867615.1 Candidatus Aminicenantota bacterium
TGATCCCCCGGAAACTGAGGATAGCCGGTCGTCCAGAACGTCTCGGCTCGGCCGTCGAAAGCCAGCGGGGCCCGTTCGGGATTGCGGTTGCTCGAAGCGCTCCAGCCCGGGGTCGGCCCCCGGGCGGCGGAAGGACGCCCCTCCTCCCGGCGCCCCTCGCCCGGCAGGATCCTCAGCAGGTGATCGCCTCCGCCCCGAAACACGACCTCGGCCTCGGAGGCGTAAGCCGGAAGCGAGTCTGCGGCCCCTTTTCCTTTCTCCGGCCTGAAGTCCCGTGTATGGACGAGGACGTGTGTGACCTCGAGGTCACGCAAAAGACGGAACACGTCCGTCGATGGAAATCCTTCCATGGCCTCTCGGACGATCCTGTAAGCCGGGGGACCGTAGCCGCTGTAGCCGTTGACGATTCTCTTGCGGTGGCGGCCTGAGTAATACATGGGCAGGGCTTCGCGGTATTCCTCGGCGTCGCTCTCGGGCATGGGAAATTCGACCAGCACGGACCCCGGAGGCAGGCCGCGGACGGCATCGTAGACCTCGGGGATATCCCGGCCGGTCTTGACCGGCGCGAGCGGCAGGGGCAGGAGGAACGATTCGGCCAGGACGATCAGGCCGAGCCCCGAGACGGCAGCCGCCCGGGCGGCGGGCGCCCGGAGCCGCCCGAGGAGGCGCGCCAGGGCCAGGGCGCTGAACAGAGCCAGGGCCAGCATGGCCAGGACGGCGAACCGGGCCGGCACGCGGAGAAAGGAGAAGCCCGGCGCCCATTTGTAGAGCAGACCATAGGGGCCGGGAAAAAGGACGCGGCCCGCGATACGGACCGTCGGCCCCAGGCTCAACAGCACGGACGCGGCCAGGAGCAGCAGATAAAACCACTCCTCCGGCCGTCGCGAGTGAAAAGCCCGGCGCCATTTTTCCCGTTTCCTCCGGTCGAGCAGAAGGCGCAGCGCCAGCGACAGGAACAGCGCCAGGAACGGCTTCTCCGGATGGCGGGCCGAAAACTTGACGCCGCCGATTATAAACTTGAACCCCCCGGAGGCGACGACGGCCAGGAGAAAGACAAACCAGGCGGCATGGATCACGTCCCAGACAAGAAAAACCTTGCGTCTCCTTACCGGAACGGCCGGCCGACCGTTCCGCGGCCCGATCCTTCCCAGCCACCAGACCAGGGTCAGGCCCAGGGCCGCCAGCCCCGGATAGAGATGCGTCTCTTGCCCGCCCCACCCGCCCGTCAGACGTCCCCACAGGGCCGCCTCGCGGGGCACGGAGAGAAAATGCTGGACCTGGGCCGAGAAGGCTTCGACCTCCCAGAGCGGACGGCTGAAGAGCATCGTCTCGTGGACCCGGAGGTAGGGCAGGACATACCAGGCCAGGACGGCTCCCGCAGCCGCGGCTACGGGAACGGCCTTGAGCCAGAAGCGGGGCTCGGCCCAGAGCTTTCTCTGGAAAAGAAAGAAAGCGACGAACAGGACGACGGCCACGGTCAGGAACTGGCCGTAGTAGATGCAGCTCAGGGCCTGGAGAAGATAGAACAGGACGGCGGGGATGAGGTCCCGCAGGGAAAGGCTCTCGAAAAATCTATGAAGGAAAAGGAAACAGAAAGGGATCCATGCGAAATGCAGGAGCTCGAGGTGGGCGAGGTGGCCGAACCTGTAGGCGCAGAAGGCGAAGATCAAGCCCGCCAGGAAGGCCGCCGGACGGGAGCGGGAGAGGCGATGGGCCAGGGCGTACATCCCCCAGGCGCACAGGAAAAAGGACAGGAGGAACAGGATGTTGTAAGCGACGACGAAATTCCCGGCCAGGCGTCCGACCGGCCAGGCGAGGAGCGACAGGGCGGGGATGATGTCGCCGTAATAGGCCGAGCCGGTGTGCGGATAAAAGATATTGGCCTGGCCGAAATCCTTGAACCCCTCCCCCGCGGCGTGGACGTTCCGGTCGAGGAGCCAGACGGTGTACAGGGGATCGTAGGGGTCGGAGGGGACGCCGTCGGAGAGATGAAGGACGAGCGGCCAGGTCATGGCCGCCGAAAGAAGGGCATACAGCGCCAGGGCAGGGAGAGGACCGAAGCGGCGGGGTGGAGCGTTCTCGGAAGTCACGCTTGCCCCTTGCCCATGTTCCTTTCCCCGGTTCCCCGCTGCGGCCGGCATCGGCTTAGGATTTCATTCCCACCCTGTCTTTCAAGGTTTTCACCTCCCGGGCCGAAAGAAACCTCCAGCGGCCGCGGGCCAGGGGGGCGAGATCCAGTCCGGCGAAGGCGATGCGCTTGAGCATCGTCACCCGGTGCCCGACGGATTCGAGCATCCGCCGCACTTCCCTTTTTCGTCCCTCGAAGACCTCGACCCGCATCAGGGAGGACGCTCCCGCCGCGGTCAAGATGCGGATCCGGGCCGGGGAGGTCTTCCCGTCCTCCAGGCGGACGCCCCGCTCCAGGCGCCGCACCTTGTCCTCCCCGACCTCCCCCTCGACCTTGACCAGGTAGGTCTTCGGCACCTGGAAGCGGGGATGAGTCAAGCGGAAGGCGAGCTCGCCGTCGTTGGTCAACAGCAGCAGGCCTTCGCTGTCGAAGTCGAGACGGCCCACGGGAAAAATGCTCGTCTTGACCTGAGGAAGGAGGTCGTAGACCGTAGGACGGCCCTGCGGGTCGTCCCGGGTGACGAGACAGCCGGGGGGTTTGTGCAGCGCGATCGTGACCAGGTCCTGCTTGGCGCTGATCGGCCGTCCCTCGACCTCCACGCGGTCCTTGGCGTCGTCCACCGTCCTCCCCAGGTCGGTGACGACCTGGCCGTTGACGCGGACCTTGCCCGAAGCGATCATCCGGTCGGCCTGCCGGCGCGAGGCCCGGCCGGCCCGGGAGAGGTATTTGTTCAGTCGGATCTGCAAGCTTGAGTCTCCTTGTCCGCGCCGCTCCCCGGGCCGCCCCTTGAAGGGCCGGGCGCCCGGCGCACCCGGGAAGCGCGCCGCTTCAGAAGTGGATGCTGAACCCCCCGGTCAGGGTGAAATCCCCCACCGACAAACCGGGATGGAGGATGTCGACGTCCAGCTTGACCTGGTGCCACTTGCCCTCGACGCCCAGGGAAAACCTCTTCCCCAGCTGAAGCTCCAGCCCGGCGCCGAAATTGTAGCCGGCCTTCCCGTCGTCGCCGACCTCGGAGATGTCGACCGTGTAGTAGCCGAACCCGGCGGTGAGGTAGGGATGGAGGATGAGCACGGGGAAAAACAGCTTCAGGTTGAGCCCGTAATAATTGAAATCGACCGTCTGCCCGTGCCAGTCGAGCATGGCCAACTCCCTGAGGCTGATGTCATGGACGGCCCGGAAGAAATTGCCCTCCACGCCGAACATCAAGACGCGCAACCCGAGCCGGGCGCCGTAGACGAAGGCGCCGTCGGCCTCGAAATCCACTTCGGGCAGGCTGGGCTTCTGGGACGAGAATCCCCCGAAAACGCCGCCGTAGATTCCGAGCTGGCCGAAAGCCCGCGGGGCGGAAACGGCCAGGACCAGAAACACCGTCAAGACGAAAAGCTTTTTCCTCATCGTCGACTCCTTCGTCCCGGGCGCCCCGCGCGGGCGCTCATTCCAAGCGGGGCTTGACCAGGATCTCCATCACCTTGAGGTCGAAGAACGTCTGGGCGTTGGCCGGGCGGAGAAGAAGGGCCGTGTCCGCCCCCTGCCCGGCGCCGCCCAGGCTGAGGCAGGGCTCGCGGGTGGAGACGAGTCCCGCGTCGGCGGCCATGAGGGCGATCTCGACGGCCACCTTGACGCCCTGGCCGAAGACGCGGAGGGTCATGGCCAGGATCTCCTCGAGCTCGTACGTGCCCCACTTCTTGCGCACGGCGCGGCCCACGCCCCCGAAGGCGTGCTGGCAGGTCAGGACGCGGGCGCCCGCCGCCTCGAGCTTCTCCCGGATCTCCGGCCGGAGCTCCTGGATGTCGGGGCCGGAGAAGCCCGTCGAATGCGTGACCACTACCAGGTTCCGTCCCTTGAAGAGCGGCGCGGCTTCCAGGCCGGTGCGGCCCGAGGTCGAGGCCACGACCACGCTGCGCACGTCGAGCTCCTCCGCCCGGCGGGCGGCCCGCTCAAGGGTCAGACGTGTGGCCCCCGGGTCTCCGGCGCGGACGCAGAGGCAGGGGATTTCAACAATGCCGCGGCTTTTTTCGCTCGGCTCGGCCAGCGCTCTCTCCTGCTTCGAACTCAGTTCCCCCCCATTGTGTTCAGGCCGCATCGCCATGTCAAGGGGAGCACGAGAGCGTCTTTCTTGGAGAGCGGCGGCACGACGCCGCTTTGGATGGCGGCGACGCGTCGCCGCCCCCCCCAAATATTGCTTGAATTAGTCATGACACAACTCCCCGTTTGATTCGTCGTATATAGTGCGAGTACAATGAGCGTTCCATGGCCCGCTTGCCCGTGACCGAATCCCTGCGCATGGCCCTGGCCTCCCTGTGGGCCAACCGCCTGCGCACCTTCCTGACCCTGCTGGGGATCATCATCGGCGTCCTGACCATCGTCGCCGTCGTGTCCATCATCCAGGGCCTGAACAACTACGTCTACACCAAGTTTTCTTTTTACGGGGCCAAC
>VGJG01000182.1 GCA_016867615.1 Candidatus Aminicenantota bacterium
AGGCCGAGCCGTGCGACCCTCCCGGGCGACGCCCCCGGGGCTCGACCTGGTCCTCGGGCTTCATGCTTTCCGGAAAAACCAGAAGTCCGGCGACGTTGGGGTCCAGGGATTCGCCCCGGGGTTTGACGAGGACCTCGACGGCCATCCGTTCGGCGCGGTTGAAGACCGTCACCCTCATCTCGGACCGGGGGGTCCCTCCGTCGTCCGAGAGCTCCAGGGCCTTTCTTTCCAGCGCCATGGTCAGCAGGCCCAAAGTCGCCAGGGGGCCGCGCTCGCGACAGAGCGCCATGGCCTCCTGGGGGGTGGCGGAAGCCAGGGCCTCCAAGAGTTGGGATTCATCGCTGTAAGTTTGGCCCTTGAAATGGACGGGCTTCCGCGGGTCGGTCTCCCCGATCAGCAGGGTTTGGATGGACCTGTGGACGGCCTTGACGTCCGGGTCGGTCAGGGGCTTGTTGACCGCGGTCCGGACGCGGGCGAACTCCGATTTCAGGTATTCGATGCAGGGCCGGACCCGCGCCTCCCAGGCGGGGATGAAGTCGTTCTTCAGGGTGGCGTACTTGTCGTACAGCCGCAGGTCCCGGGGATCGCGCAGGCTCTCCCGGCCGAACCGGAAGTTCGATTGCCTGCGCTCCCAGGTCTCGACGTCCAGCTGGAGCTTCCCCTTGCGGCCGCTTCCCTGGGGAGCGATCAGTGCGTTGAACCTCCTCTCCCCGGCGTCGATGTACCTCCGGGCCACGGTCAAGGCGCCGGTCAGAACGGCCTGGCTCTGGGCCGCCTTGAGCTGCAGGTTCGTGATCTGGGAGATCGTTGAGCGGAAGAAGTAATAGGACAGCGACCAGAAATCCAGTATGGCCGCGGGCGCGGAGAAGGGAAGGTAGGTGCTCAGCAGGGGAGGGAGCTCGGGCTCGGGCACATCCCCCAGGATCTGTGAGCGGACCGGCAGGGCGACGAGCAGCACGAGCATCGCCGCGCCCATGAGTTTGAAGAAAACAGAACGTCCCGTCATGACGCCTCCTTTTCGACCCGAAGGCTCCCCCTCATCTGGGATCCGTGTTGCCCTCCCACTTCCGGCAACGACCCCCGCTGCGGCCGATCAGATCCCGGCCGTCGACGATCTCGATCACCTCGCAACGGTTGGGACAATCCCCGCACGGGAAGCTCCGGGTCGTGATATCCCTCTCGCAGATTTCGTACCCGCGGAAACGCGTCCGGGCCAACCCGGCCCGGGCGGCGATCAGGGCCGCGCCGTACGCGCCCATGACCATATTGTACCTGGGAATGATGAGTTCGGCGCTCAAGATCTCACGGAAAGCGCGGCGTATGCCCCTGTTGGCGCTGATGCCGCCCTGGAGCACGATCGGCTCCCGGATCTCCTTGCCCGAGCAGACATTGCTCAGAAAATTGCGCACCATGGCCAGGCAGAGGCCCATGAGGATGTCGTCCTGGGCGTGTCCGGTCTGCTGCTTGTGGATCATGTCGGACTCGGCGAAGACGGTGCACCGGCCGGCGATGCCGGTCGGGTTCCTGGAACGCACGGCCCGCTCGCTGAGCTCCTCGATGGTGATGTTGAGCCTCTTGGCCTGGGAGTCCAGGAAGCTTCCCGTGCCCGCGGCGCAGACGAGGTTCATGGCGAAATCCACCACCACGCCCTCCCGGATGACGGTCATTTTGCTGTCCTGACCGCCGATCTCGAAAATGGTCCGTGCGTCCGGGTGCAGGTGCAGCGTCGCGCGGGCGTGGGCGCTGATTTCGTTCTTGACGATGTCCGCCCCTAAGATGGACCCGGTCAGCATCCGTCCGCTTCCCGTAGCGCACACTCCCTCCACGCTGAACCCAGCGGGCAGGTCGCGGGCGATGTCCTTCAAGGACTCCTGCAGGGAACGGATGGGATCGCCCTCCACCCGCCTGTAGGTCAAAGCCACGACCTCGCCGCGCTCGTCGGCGGCGACGATATTGGCGCTGATCGAGCCGACGTCGACGCCCAGATAGCCCCTGTCCTTCATCGGGCCCTCTTCCTGCGCCTGTCGTCCAGGATATCGACGAAGGCCTCCAGGCGCGTCACAACGCCCACGTGGCTGGTGTGCTCGTCGAAGGAGAATTCAAGAAGAGGCAGGTCCCGGTCGCGGCTGATCCTGCGCAGGATGGGACGGATGCTGATCTCCGGCATGCAGCCCGCGGGGCAGACGTGGACCACTCCGTCATAACCCTCGGCGGCGCATTGGGCGGTGTAGGCCACGGATTCCAGGGCATGGCCGCCCACCACGGACCGCAGGTAGGGATGGGCCAGACGGAAAAGCTTCTTCCGGGCCTGGGCACGGCTCAGGCCCAGGAGGAAGATCTTCCGCAGCTCCACGCCCAGGACGAAAAAATTCACGGCCTCCACGCCGAGGCTGCCCAGGATTTCCTCGATGTTGTGGTTCAGGAACCGGTCCCTGAGGAGCGTCGCCTCTCCGAGCAGGCCGACCCGCAGGGGGGTTCTCCCGGTCTCCAGGGGGACGGCGGCGAATCGCGAGGGAATCGTTTCCTTGACGGCCCGGATCTCCGGAACGGTCCGGGCGCTCCTGAGCTCCCGAAGACAGTCGTCCATGACCCGAGTCGTGTCTCCCGTGTGCCGTTCCCGGGAGCGGGTCCTGGCCCCCAGCGTTTCTACCAGCTCGATCGCCCCCAGCTTGCGGACGGCCCGCACGACGGATTTGATGAACGGTCCCAGGTCGGGGTCGAAATGCCGGATGAGGGGCGGCTTGAACCCGTCGTATCCCAGGCCGAAGATCTTGAGGTCCAGTCCCCGGTCCCTGAGGATCTTCTGCTGCACTGTCCGGTAGTATCTCAGCCGGCAGGTGCCGACGCTGTTGACGATCACCCCGTACTCCGCGCCCTCCTGGGCGGCCTTGATGAAATGCCCCGTCGAACCCTTGAAGGGCAGGCAGCTGAATTCCGGGCTGGCTTCGACTCCCAGGCGCAGGATTTCCGGCGTGGAGCAGGTGCTGGTCCAGCACCGGACGCCGAAGCTCTCGGCCGAGGCTTCCAGGGCCAGGGCGTAGTTTCCCCAGGGTTGGAAGGCGAGCGTGGTCATGCTCCTACCATCCGCAGGAATCCACGAAAGCCTCCAGTCGGGTCTCCAGGCCCGCGGGCGATGAATGCTCGTCCAGGATCAGGGTCAGGAAAGGGATCTTTTTCTCCCGGAGAACCTCGCGGTGGAATTCGCCGACGATGGAGTCGCAGCCGCAATTGAATGAGCTGATCTGGATCACGCCCCCGACCGATCGGGCCTCCAGGCGCCGCAGGGCGTGATGCATCTGGCTGCAGGCGTCCCACTTGATCGGGTCGGGCGGCAGGGCTTTCCGTTCGAAGGGGACCATGGCCACGCTCACCCGAAGCGCCTGGAGTTTTCTGACGACCGGCCCGGAGAAGAACGGGTCATAGAGGTTGTAGGGATGAGCCAGAAGAAGCATCCGTCGCCCCTCCGTAGCGGAGGGGGCCGAAAGACGGAAATGCTCCCGGTCCATGGCCTCCATCGCCCGCGAGACGGCGTTGCGGACCCGGGTCCTGTTTCTGCCCAGTCTCATCCCCAGGGATTCCAGCATGAGGGGCAGGGGTGTCTTGTCCTCGTTGATCTCCGCGCAGAGGACCTTGTCCTGAAGTCCGGGCAGGGCCCGGGCGGAGTCGGGAAGGGCGCCCAGCTTGGGGCAGGAGATGTGGCCCTTCAGCGTGGAGAGCACCCGCGGAACGAAAATCGTCCCGACTCTGTCGACGAGCTCCGCCACGTGGGCGTCGAACATCTTCATGGGCAGGCAGTGCTCCGATTCGGACAGGAGTCCCGCCCGCTCGACCTTCTGCTGCGTTGCGGGCTCGGCCGGTACGGGCATCAAGCCCAGTCCCCGGAAGAACTCCTCCCAGAGGCCGGGGTAGGTGAAATAATACAGCGTCCTGGGCAGGCCGACGGCCATGCCCTCCGGGAACGCTCCCTCAGCGGGCTTCTTCATCCCCCCTCTTGTTAAGAGATCCTTTGCCCGGGGTTCCCGGTCTTCCGGGTTCGGCCGAAAAAGCGAAGAGCTCGTGGATGGACCAATACCATACCGGGTCCTGTCCGGTGATCGTTACGCGGAAAGCCCGGGCGCAGATTCCGGGCAGGGGAATGTCCACGGAAAAATCTTTGGGCTGAATGTACTGGCGGATATCGATGTGGACTTCGTCGCTCCGGGAGACGGTCATCCAGTTTTGGCCGTCTTGGGTCGCCTGGACGATGAAGCCGCGGGGATAATCCCAAGTGCTCGGGCTGAAGACAAGACGCAGAAGGTCCAGCCTTTCAACCTCTCCGAGGTCCACCTCGAAATGATGTCCCGGACGCTGAGGCTCCGCCGTGTCCCAGCGCGTTTCCCCGTCCCCGTCCACGGCCAGGGCGGCGGCCTCCGGGTTGACGTTGGCCCAGGCCCTCCAGCCGCGGCGGTCGATCTCCCGCAGCGGCGGGGGAGGACGGCGAAGGGCGCGTCCTCCCTCGTCCCAATCCCGGATCTCATACACCAGGGTCTTCCCGAATTCTCC
>VGJG01000183.1 GCA_016867615.1 Candidatus Aminicenantota bacterium
GAGGGTGATGTCCGGGACGTTGTACTCCGTGCGCCATTGCTCGACGACCTTGTCCAGCGCCGGCTTGTCTCCGGCCTGGGTGGCGATGTAGGCCGGGCAGTCCGAGCAGACGAGCCCGCAATAAGCGATGATCTTGTTCATGGTTTCCTCCTTCTCGATCCCTGGCCGTATCCGGATTCCCGCCCGCGGTCTGTCACTGGTCCAGCCTGTCCGCGTTCAAGCGGCGGCGAGAGAGTCTCAGCGTTCGGCCGGCTCGCCCCCTCTCCATAATAGCCCTTCCCCTCCGGCAGCGCCACTCCCCCCCCGCGGGGAAAGCGCGGCCGACGGGCGCGTCCTGGGGGAGTTCCCGCCGAGCCATCCTTTTCCGAAGGAGCAGTTCAGCAGCTTCGGCGGGCCGCCGTTCGAGACGCGCACCTCTCCCCTCACCCGGCAGGCGGGCGGGGAGCCCGAGACGGGGCAGGCCGACTCCCCCGTGCCCTCGAGCAGGCCCGTCTCGTCCTCGAACAGGTAGAAATACCTCCGTGCGCCGCCGGCCGTCGCCTTCTGCCGGGCGTCGACCACGCGCACCAGGAGCTCGACCTCGCGGCCGGCGTGGCGGCCGAGGTCGCCGATGCGCAGCGGCGAACGCCGGCCGTCGTAGAGGTCGAGCGGTTCGCCCCGCGGCAGGAACCCCAGGCTGTCGTAGAGGAGCCTCTGCTTCTCCCGCGCCTCGAGGTCCGAGACGTCGCCCAGCTCGCCGATGCCCTGGAAGTAGCGCAGCACCTGCCGCGAGCGCCTGGGCTCGAGCGAGTCGAAGACTCCCGCCCGGATGAGGGACAGCAGCTCCGCCCGGCCGGGCCTGATCCGGCCCAGGAAGTCCTCGAGCGAAGCGTACTCGCCGTTCCGCCCCTCCTCGACGATCTTCTCTGCCGTCTTGAGCGCCAGGCCCTTGATGGCCAGCAACCCCACCCGGATCCCCTCGCCCTCGACCTCGAACTCGCAGCGGCTGCGGTTTGCGTCCGGGCCGAAGAGGGGGATGCCCAGGCGTTTGGCCTCCTCGACGTACTCGGCCTGCTCGTAGTAGCCGCCGCCGGCGTTGAGCACGGCGGCCATGTAGGCCACGGGGTGGTGGGCCTTGAGGTAGACGGCCTGGTAGGCCATCGCGGCGTAGGAGGCGCTGTGGGCCTTGTTGAAGGAGTAGGAGGAGAACTTCTCCATCACGCCCCACAGCTTCTCGACATCCCCGGCGGCGTATCCCCGGCCGCGGGCCTCGCGGAAAAAACGCTCCCGGAGCGCCGGGTCCGGCCCGCCCCGACGCTTCAGGCCGCGGCGCAGGAGGTCGCCCTCGCCGGGCGGCAGCCCGGCCACCCTCTCGGCGAGCTGCATGACCTGCTCCTCGTAGAGGAGGAGGCCGTCGGTCTCGGGCAGGAGACGTTCCAGAAACGGGTCGCGCCGCACGGGCCGTCCCTCGCGGCTCCGCAGCAGCGCCTCCTTCATCCCGCTCTCGGTCGGGCCGGGCCGGATCAGGGCCAGGGCCTGGACGAGGTCCCGGACGTCCCCCGGCTTCATGCGGCGCAGGAGGTTCATCATGGCCGGGCTCTCGACCTGGAAGCAGCCCACGGTCCGGGCGCTCCGGAGCAGTGCGGCGGCCTTGGGGTCGCGCGCCGGGATGTCGCCCAGGCTGAGGCTCTCCCTGGTGCGGGACACGGCGGCCAGTCCCCGCACCGAGAGGAGGTCGAGCTTGATGAGCTTCAGGTCCTCGACCGCGTCCCGGTCGTAGTGGGACATGAGCAAGCCCTTGGCCGACTGTTCGAGGGGCAGGTAGCTGTCGACGGGCGCGGGCGTGAGGATGACCCCGCCCACGTGGAGCGACTTCTCGCAGTAGACGCCGCCCAGGTCCGCGGCCAGGCGCCAGATCTCCTCGCATCCCGGAGCCGGGCGGCCGCGCCGGAGCGTCTCGGGCTCGGCGAAATAGGGAATCCGCTTGCTCAGGCCTCGGGCCTCCTCGGGCGGAAGGCCGAAGGCCCGGGCCGTCTCGTACAGGGCCGACCGGGCGCGGTAGTTCTTCAGGCTGCAGACGAAGGCCGCGCCCGTGCGCGGGGCGCCGCCCTCGCCGCCCGCCGTCTTCCCCCCGCCCCCGTACGTTTCCAGGACGTAGGCCAGGACTTCGTCGCGGCGCCGCGAGTCGAAGTCGAGGTCGATGTCCGGCGGGTCGTCCCGGCCGCTGTTGAGGAAACGCTCGAAGTAGAGGTCGAACTCCAGGGGGTTGACGCGGGAGATGCCCAGGAGGTGGGCGAGGTACGAGGAGGCGCCCGAACCCTTGAGGTTGTGGAGGATGCCGCGGCGGCGGGCGAAGGCGACGACGTCGTGGACGACGAGGAAGTAGGGCGCGAACCCCGACCGCTCCACGGCCTCGAGCTCGCGGCCGGCCCGCTCGCGCTCGCGCCATCCCAGGCCGGGCCGCTCGCGGAGCCGCCGCGTGACCGTCTCGCGGAGCGTCTCGGGAAAGAGCCCGTCCGGAAGCGGCGGGACGACGCCCTCGAAGGCGAAGGCGCACTTCTCCGCGACCTCGAACGTCCGGGCCAGGGCGGCCCTGGCCTCGGCGCCGAGCCACCTGACGGCCAGCGCCTCCTGGGCCGGGCCGAAGAGCTCGATCTTTCCGGCCAGGCGGTCGCGCTCGGGCGGGAAGGGGATCTTCTCCGCGACGGCCCGCACGAGGACGAGCCGGTCGGCGCTCATGATGAACTTCAGCGGGTTGGCCCACACGAGGGGCATCCCGTGACGCCGCGCCAGGCCGAGCGCCGCGCGGAAATTGAAGAAGTCGCAGCCGACGTACACGTCCGCGCCGGGGAGGTCCCGGACGCCGCTTTCCTCGACGCACCGCTCGTCGCCGGGCTTCGGGAGGAGGATCGCGACCAGTCCCTCGGCCGACTCGAGACGGCGGCGGTTGAGCGTCTCCACGAGCCGCCGGTACCCCTCCCGGCTCTTGACCAGCAGTAGAAAACGGCGGCCCCCGTCGAGCTCGACCTCGCAGCCGAAGAGCGGCTTGAACCCGTGGGCCGCGGCGGCCCGCTTCCACTTGGCCCAGCCGTAGAGGTTCTCGATGTCGGCCAGACCGGCGGCCCGGAGCCGGCCGCGCGCCGCCCAGGACGCGCCCTCGTCGATCGTGACCGCTCCCCGGCCCCGGCTGTACACCGAATGGATGCGGAGCGGGATGAACACGCGCCCTCCCTCTTCCCTACCTCGTCAGGGAGGCCGTCTTGAGGACGAACCCCCGCTCCTTCTCCAGGCTGTAGAGCGGCTCGAGCATCCGCTCCCGCGCCGTGAGGAGCGAGCCGAACCCGTACTTGTCCCGCACTTCGCCCACGGCCGCTCCCAGCCGCTCCCCGCGCTCGGAGTAGGGCTCGAAGAGCGACCGGGGACGGGAGCGGACGAGGTCCGAGGCCTTGACCCCCACCAGCCGCAGGGAGAGGCGCGAACCCTCGAAAAGGGGCAGGAACAGCTCCCGGGCGATGCGGAAGACGTCGCCCATCTCCTGCCGGGGGGTGATCATGAGGCGGCGCCGCGCCTCGGTGCGGAAATCGGAGTACCGCGCCTTGACCTCGATGATGTGGGCATAGAGGCATCCCTGGCGCAGGGCCAGGGTCAGGCGGTCGCAGAGGTAGGCCAGATGCGCCAGGAGCAGCCGCGTGTCCCAGATGTCCCGGAGGAAGGTCGTCTCGCGCGAGACCGACTTGGGCGTGACGCGGGTCACGACCGGCCGGGCGTCGATGCCCCGGGACTGGAGGTAGAGGTCCTCGCCCTCCAGCCCGAAGAGCGCCCGGAGGGAGGCGCGGGGCAGGCCCCACAGGTCGCCCAGGCGGTGGACGTTGAGCAGGCGCAGGATGACCTGGGACTTGGGGCCGATGCCGGGCAGGGCCTCGATGTCCAGGCCGCGCAGGAACTCCTCCTCCCCGCCCGGCTCGACCTCGAAGTACCCGCCGGGCTTGGCCTTCTTCGTCGCCAGCTTGGCCAGGATTTTGTTCGGCCCGGCGCCGACCGAGACGGCGAGGCCCAGGTCGCGCTCGATGCGCGCCTTGAGGCCGCGGGCGGCCCGGGAGAAGGAGGGGTAGAGATGCCCGCAGCGGCTGAGGTCGAGGTAGGCCTCGTCGAGCGACGCCTCCTCGACGTCGGGCGTGTATTCGCGCAGGAGGCGGAAGAACGCCTCGGAGAAGGACTGGTAGACCTGATGGTTGCCGCGGACGAAGACGGCCTGGGGGCAGAGCTCGTGGGCCTTGGCCAGGGGCATGCCCGAGTGGACGCCGAAGCGGCGCGCCTCGTAGGAGCAGGTCGAGGCCACGCCCCGCTCGTGGGGCAGACCGCCGACGACGACCGGCTTGCCCTTGAGCGTCGGGTCGAGGAGCGTCTCCACGGCGGCGAAGAAGGCGTCGATGTCGATGTGGACGATGAACCGTCGGCTTCGGGCGTTCATGACTTCACCGGGGGCACGACCTCGCATTCTCTCTCTTCCTTTCTTCTCTTCAGAAAGGGCGCCGCGCCCGCTCCC
>VGJG01000184.1 GCA_016867615.1 Candidatus Aminicenantota bacterium
GAGTTTTTTCGCCCGGTTGTCGTCCGGCATCAGTTGAACTTCACTTGGGGCGCGGTCTGGGCCCCCTCGGCGGCCTTGAAGTAATCGTATTTCTCCCAGTCGATGCCCCGGATCTTGATGAACAGGCCGCCCATCAGCGAGCGGGCGTAGGAGCGGAACACCTCGGCTTCCTCGTTGTAGCGCTTCCTCTCCACGGCGATCCGGTTTTCCGTGCCGGCCAGCTCGTCCTGGAGCCTCATGAAATTCTCGTTGGCCTTGAGGTTGGGATAGTTCTCCACGATGGCCAGCAGGCGGCTCAGGGCGCCCTCCATGACGCTCGTGGCCGCGATCTTGTCCCTGGGCGTCTCGGCGGACTGATAGGCCCGGCGCGCTTCGGCCACCCGGGTGAAGATCTCCTCCTCGTGGCCGGCGTAGCCCCGGACGGTCTCCACGAGATTGGGGATGAGGTCGACCCTCCGCTGCAGGACGTTCTCCACGTTCCCCCAGGCCTTCTTGACGGACTCCTCCATTTTGGCCGCCTTGTTGTAGCCGCCGACAAACACGGCGCCGCCGATGAGAATCAGCACGACCAGCGCGCCGATGCCCGTGGCCAAGCAACCTGCTTTTTTCATATCCCTCCTCCTCGTCTATGGCTTAGAGCTTCGAACGGCATTCGATTGTATCAACATAAACTCCTTTTGACAATTCAAGGGAAACGGCGGAGAACCGCTTGCCGAAGGGGCCGGCGGCGGATATAATCTTCCTGAAAAAGGGCATGGCAACCAAACGCTCCCCTTCCCTCATGGCCGCTCAGCCCATGCCTCCCTCTCCGCGCCCGGGGAAAAAGCCCGCTCCCTCCCCTGAAAGAGAAATCCAGCCGCAGCCGTCTCATGGGACCAAAACCACCCGCATTCTCTTTCTGGGCCTTCTGCTCATCCTCTTCTTGCTCACCTTCAGGCTGATCGTCCCCTACCTGACCTACCTCGCCCTGGGACTGGTCATGACCATCGCCGCTTTCCCCGTATACGAGCTGCTCGGCCGACTGTTCAAGAAAAAGGGCATCGCCGCCTTCCTGACCCTCGTCCTGACCGGTGTGGTCATCGTCGTCCCCTCCTATTTCCTGACCCTGGCCCTGGCCAAACAGACCGCCGTCTTCATCCGCGACTTCCAGGCCCAGACCCTGGGACAGGTCAACGACTTTCTGGCTCGGGTCCTGGGAAACGGCGCGGACATGGCCGAGATCTTGAACAAGGCCCTGGTCCAGGTCCAGAACACGATCGTCAACTCGGCCATCGCCATCTTCGGCTCGGTCACGGATTTCCTCATCGGAATGTTCATCCTGTTCTTCACCCTGTACTACGGTTTCGTCAACGGCCGGGACTGGCTGGGAGGGTTCCGTGAATTCCTGCCGCTCAACCCCGTCCGCAAGGAGCATTTCCTTAAGGAGGTCAAGACGGTGACCATGGCCGTGATCTACGGCATGATCCTCGGCTCTCTGCTGCACGGCGTCCTGGGCGGGCTGGGGTTCTATGTCGTCGGCCTGAAAAACCCCGTCTTCTGGGGATTTGTCATGACCATCCTGGCCTTCCTGCCCGTCGTCGGACCGGCCCTGGTGTGGGCGCCGGCCGGCGCGTTCCTCATCGTCGGGGGCCGCTACCTCGAGGGCATCGGTCTGCTGGTTTTCTGCTTCGTCTACGCCTTCCTCATCGACAGCGTCCTCCGGCCGCGCATCGTCTCGGACAAGGCGAAGATCCATCCCCTGGTGGCGGTGGTCGGCGTCCTGGGCGGGCTCAAGGCCTTCGGAGTGCTGGGGATCATCATCGGCCCGCTGGTTGCGGCCCTGTTCATCACCATGGCCGGCTTCTTCTACGAAGACTACCTCCGGCGCAAGAAACAACCTCGGAAAGCGGCGGCCTGAGCGGCGGCGCGGAGGCGGGCGGCCTCACCCGCGGGCGGCCTCGGCCATGGCCGCCACGTTTTGCGGGGGGACGTTGGACAGCAGCGCTTCGTGGCTGGGGCTGACGATGAGGCGCGGCCCGAGGAGGCGCTTGAGGCGACGCACCGCGTCGCGGACCTCGCCGGGCGTTCCGCGCAGGAGAAGGTCCTGGGTGTCCACTCCTCCCAGGAAGGCGAGCCGTCCCTGAAAATCCCGCGCCAGGTCCTCGGCCTCCATGCCGGCCGCCCGCGCCTGAAGGGGATGCAGGCAGTCCACGCCGGCTTCGATGAGGCGGGGAATGACCCGCCGTATCGACCCGCAGGAATGGAGGATGACCTGGAGGCCGTGCCCGTGCCCCTGGGCCGTGAACTTGCGGAACCAGGGGAGGATGAACTCGTCGAAGAGCGCCGGGCTGAGGATGAGGTCGGCCTGGGTCCCGAAATCGTTGCCGAAGAAGAAGGCGTCCACCAGCCCCCCGGCCTGCCGGAAGAACCTCTCGTTGGCCTCATGATAAAAGCCGCAGACCCGGTCCGTGGCCGCCCGGACGACTTCGGGCTGGGTGTACATCTTGGTCAGGTAGGGCTCCATGCCGAACAGGTCCATGACGTCGTGGAAGAAGGGCGTCCAGAAGCCCGAGGCCCGGTAGAAGTCACCGGCGGACGCCAGGGCTTCGAGGCATTCGTCGAAATGGAGATAATCTGGGTCCGGCCAGTCGTAGGCCTCGACCTCGGCCGCCGTCCGGCAGCCGGCCAGGGGGCCGTCGACGCCGTGCCGCTCCTTTTTGGCCAGCGAGTCGAACAGCTTGCGGCCCGCGGGGTGGCGGTAGGTCGAGGGGAAGAACTGGGGGGAGATCCAGCGGAAATCGTCGCCCAGCTTGACCCGGAGCTCCTCCTCGGTCGAGGTCCCGAAATGCCCGTGCAGGATGGGCCACGTCTCGGCATGGGGATTGCCCAGCCAGAACCCGCAGCGCGGCGCGGGCTCGCCGCCGATGATCGCCCTGATCGTGTTTCTGGGGCCGAGTTTGCTCATGGAGGCCGTCCCGGCAAATTCTACAGGATTTGACCCCGGTTTTCGATTATTTTTCCCTCTTCCAGGTCCCAGCCCCCTCTGCCCGTCCCCCCCGAATGCTGAGCTCCTTCATGTCCGCCTCCTCTGAGGGGACATTTTAGCTTGGCTGCAAAGGGGGACATCTTTGCTAGGCTACCACAGAGAAACCGGACACCGGTTAACAAATCGATCGAATCGTGCTAGAATACGCTCTCAAACAGGAACAGGACCATGATCAAACGCACTAAGCCGGCGCGAAGCATCGTCATCTGGATCGCGGCCGGCATCTTCATCATCATCCTCTGGACCCTCTTCCAGAGCCAGGACCTGGCCAGGACCGAGATGACCTTCAGCGAGTTCCTGGACCATGTACAGAAGCAGCAGGACGTCGCGGAAGTGACCATCACCGGCAGCCAGGTGAAAGGCAGGCTGATCAGCGGCCAGGAGTTCAAGACCGTCCTGCCCGACCAGTACGACAAGCTGGTCGACGACCTGCGGGCCAAGAACGTCAACATCATCGTCAAGGACGCCAAGGGCAGCCCCATCCTGGGCTACCTCTTCACCTGGTTTCCCATCGTCCTCCTCATCCTCTTCTGGGTGTTTTTCATGCGCCAGATGCAGGCCGGGGGCAACAAGGCCATGTCCTTCGGCAAAAGCCGGGCCAAGCTCTTCCTCGGCCAGCAGAAGAAAATGACCTTCAAGGACGTGGCCGGCGTAGAGGAGGCCAAGGAAGAGCTCCAGGAGATCATCGGCTTCCTCAAGGACCCCCAGAAATTCCAGCGCCTGGGCGGCCGGATCCCCAAGGGCGTGCTGCTCGTCGGCGCGCCGGGCACGGGCAAGACGCTGCTCGCCCGGGCCGTGGCCGGCGAGGCGGACGTCCCCTTCTTCTCCATCAGCGGCTCGGACTTCGTGGAGATGTTCGTCGGCGTGGGCGCCTCCCGGGTGCGCGACCTGTTCGAACAGGGCAAGAAGCACGCCCCCTGCCTGATCTTCATCGACGAGATCGACGCCGTGGGGCGGCAGCGCGGGGCGGGGCTCGGCGGCGGCCACGACGAGCGGGAGCAGACGCTCAACCAGCTCCTGGTGGAGATGGACGGCTTCGACTCGAACGAGGGCATCATCCTCATCGCCGCCACCAACCGGCCCGACATCCTGGACAGCGCCATCCTCCGTCCCGGCCGCTTCGACCGCCGCATCGTGGTCAACATGCCCGACGTCAAGGGCCGCGAGGAGATCCTCAAGGTCCACGTCAAGCGCATCCCCCTCGCTCCGGACATCGACCTCCAGGTCCTGGCCCGCACCACCCCCGGCTTCTCCGGCGCCGACCTGGCCAACCTGGTGAACGAGGGGGCGCTGCTCGCCGCCCGCCTCAACCAGGACAACGTCACCATGAAGGACATGGAGAGCGCCAAGGACAAGGTCCTGATGGGCGTCGAGCGCAAGAGCATGATCATCTCCGAGGAGGAGAAGAAGAGCACGGCCATCCACGAGGCCGGCCACGCCCTGGCGACCAGCCTCATCCCCGAGGCCGACCCCATCCACAAGGTGACGATCATCCCC
>VGJG01000185.1 GCA_016867615.1 Candidatus Aminicenantota bacterium
AGGCGCGCCGCCGTGGGGCGCGCGTCGTGTGCATCGACCCGCGCCACACCCTGAGCGCCGCCTCCCTGGCCGACGAATGGATCCCCATCCGGCCCGGAACGGACGCGGCCATGATGTCGGCCATGGCCCACGTCATGATCACCGAGAACCTCACCGACCGCGACTTCGTCCGCACCCACTGCCTCGGGTTCGACGGGACGCAGATGCCGCCGGGCGCTGAGAATGAGGAGAGCTACTCCGACTACATCCTCGGCCGACGCGACGGCACGCCCAAGACGCCCGCCTGGGCCGAACCCATCACCGCCGTTCCGGCGGCGACGATCGCCCGCCTGGCCCGAGAATACGCGACGCGGAAGCCCGGCGTTCTCTACCAGGGCTACGGCATGCAGCGCCGCGCCTACGGCGAGCAGGCCGTGCGCGCCGGATGCGTCCTGGCGGCCATCACGGGCAACGTCGGCGTCCCCGGCGGCTGGGCGGGCGGCCTGGCGCTCCAGGCGCCCGACGGCGGGCCGTTCTGGCTCGTCTTCCCCACCGGGCCGAACCCGGTCAAGGCCATGATCCCCTCCTTCCTCTGGACCGAGGCCGTGCTGCGCGGCCGGGAGATGGGGCCGGAGGACGGCCTGCGGGGTGCCGTGCGCCTGGAGAGCGACATCAAGCTCATCTGGGCCGTGGCCTGCAACGCCCTCATCAACCAGCACGCCAACATCAACCGCACGGCCCGCATCCTGCGCGATGAGTCCAAGGTCGAGTTCCTCGTCGTCCAGGACAACTTCCTCACGCCCACCGCCCGATTCGCCGACATCGTGCTCCCGGCCTGCACCCAGTTCGAGACCTGGGGCCTCGAGGACGGCTGGAAGTACGGCGACGAGGTCATCCTCATGCCCCAGGTCGTCGACCCCCTGCCCGAGACGAAGAGCGATTACCGCATCTGCGCCGAGGTCGCCACGCGCCTCGGGCTGGGCGAAGCCTACACCGAGGGACGGGACGAGCGGCAGTGGGTCGCCTGGGCGCTCGACCGCTACCGCAAGACGCGCTTTCCCGGGCTGCCGACGCTCGAGGAGATGCTCGAGTCGAACATGGGCGCCTACTCCGTCCCGGTGACGCAGCCCGCCGTGGCCTTCGTCGACTTCCGCCGCGACCCGAAGAAACACCCTCTGCCCACGCCCTCGGGCAAAGTCGAGATTTTCTCCAAGAGGCTCCACGACCTCGGCCGCCCCGACGAGATCCCGGCCGTGCCAAAATATATCCGGGAATGGGAAAGCCCCTTCGGCCCGGAGGCGGAGCGATTTCCGCTCCAGGCCATCGGACACCATTACCTCTCCCGGGTCCACTCCACGATGGAGAACGTCGACTGGCTCGAGGAGGCCTTCCCCCAGCGCCTGTTCATGAACCCCCTCGACGCCGCTCCGCGCCGCATCCGCGACGGCGACCCGGTGCGGGTCTTCAACGACCGCGGGGCGACGGTCATCCCCTGCCGCCTGACCCAACGCATCCTGCCCGGGGTCGTGGCCCTGCCGCAGGGCTCATGGTGGACGCCGGACAAGGACGGCGTCGACCGCCGCGGCTCGGTCAACGTCCTGACCTCGGAGCGGTGGACGCCGCTCGCCTTCGGCAACGCCCAGCACACGATCATGGTCCAGGTGGAGAGGGCCGGGAGGAGATGAGCATGGCCGGCCGGTTCATCCAGCAGTACGCCTTCTTCTTCGACGCCTCGGCCTGCACGGGCTGCAAAGCCTGCCAGCTCGCCTGCAAGGACAAGAACGACCTCGGGCCCGGGCTGCTCTGGAGGCGCGTCTACGAGGTGAGCGGCGGCGCGTGGCGCCGGGAGGGCGAAGCCTGGACCCCGGACATCGCGGCTTACAACGTGTCCCTGGCCTGCAACCACTGCCTGAACCCGTCCTGCGTCGACTCCTGCCCCACCGGGGCCGTCTGGAAGCGGGCCGACGGGCTGGTGTTCATCGACGGCGAGAAGTGCATCGGCTGCCGCTACTGCGAGTGGGCCTGCCCCTACGGAGCCGTCCGCTTCGATGCCGCCGCGCACCGGGCGACCAAGTGCGACTTCTGCTCCGACCTCGTCGGCGCGGGCGAGAAGCCGGCCTGCGTCGCCGCCTGCCCGGCGCGGGCCCTGGACTGCGGCGACTTCGAGGAGCTGAAGAAGATCTACGGCGAGGAGAACGCGATCTTCCCCCTGCCCGACCCGTCGCTGACCGAGCCGGCTCTCATCCTGAAGCCCCACCGGGACGCGTCCGGCGCCGAGGACAAAAACGCCGCCGTGGCCAACTGGGAGGAGCTGTAGGTGGCGCTCCGGGAGTGGCCGCTCGTGGCCTTCACCCTGCTCGGCCAGGCGGCGGTCGGCGGTTTCCTGTGCCTGGCGCTGCCGCTCTTCCTGGCCCCCCGGCTGGCCGCGCCGGAAGGCGGACGCGACGCCCGGCTGGTCGTCACCCTGGCCGCCGCCGGTCTGCTCGCCGCCGCGCTGCTCGCGGCCTTCTTCCACCTGGGCGCGCCCCTGAACGCCTGGAACGCGCTCAACAACCTGCGGAGCTCTTGGCTGAGCAGGGAAATTTTCTTCCTGCTCCTGACGTTCGTCCTCTGGGGGGCGCTGGCGCTGCTCTTCGTCCTCAAGGCGCGCAACGACGCCGCGATGAAGGTCATGGCGACAGCGGCCGGCGCGGCGGGAGTTCTTTTCCTGTTCAGCATGGCCCGGATCTACATGCTGCCCGCGGTCAAGGCCTGGAACGCCCTGTTCACCCCGGCATCTTTTTTCCTGGCGGCCTTCCTTCTGGGCGCGGCCGGCGGAGCGGCGGCCGCTTCCGCCGGCGTCTTGAGACTCGCGCCGCCCCATATCCGGGCTCTGCTCCTGGCCGCCGTCCTCCTGGCCGCGGCCGGATTGGCCGTTTCGGCCCTCGCCGCTCCCCGCTTCGGCCTCCTCGGCCCGGACGCCCCGCCCGGGCTCTATCCCCCGGCCGACCCCTCCCTGGTTTTCTTCATCGGACGGCTCGTATTCCTCTTCGCGGGCGCGGCCGTCCTCGTGCCCCAGCTCAAGAAGGCCGCCGGCTCGTCTTCCGCGGCCTTGCCGACCGTCCTGACCGCGCTCTTTTTTTTCTTAGCCGCCGAGGCACTCGGCCGCTTCCTCTTCTACGCCTCCAAATAGGGGACACAATACCTATTCACCTTAATGGCTCTCGTCCATTCTCTGTGGGTCGGTTTCGCCGAGAGGTCAGCCGGCCGGAATGTCCAGCGATCATCGCGGGACTAAGACGCCGGATTCGTCCTTTCACTACCCGCGTTCTTTCATCGCCTCCAGATAAGCCCGATACTCCCCGGGCGTGTTGAGGTTCTTGAGCCAAAAGGGGTCGCCGAGGGGAAAGCGGCAGGTTTTCACCTTATCGAGAAGCGGAAGAAGGCTCCGTCTTCCGGAAGCAAGAAGCTTCTCCATTTTTGGCGCGGTCGTCCTGCGGTATATGGCCAGAAGAGGTTCCGCCAGACCTTCGGTCGAGACCGGCACGACGGCGTCGTATCCATCTCCGGCAATCCGCGCCAGACGGCGTAGGAACTCAACCCTGACGTCGGGGATGTCGCAGGCGACGACGGCGCAGACGTTGTGACGCGCCGCACTCAGCCCGGCGAGCACGCCGGCCATAGGCCCCTGGCCGCGGACGGCGTCTCGGACGATTCTCAGGGTCGGGAGACGTTCTCCAGGCGGCCTTTCCTCGGCGACGGCGGCGCCGGTCTTCCGCTTGTCCGCCGACCTCCGTTCAAGATGGCCGCCCCCCGGCGCGCGACAAAGAGAACCTTTCCCTCGGCGATGAAAGCCGCTCTTCGGAACCCCGTACTTTAAACCTCGAAGAGACCGCGCCGCACCGGCCGGGCAAGACGAAGCCAAGCCGGGAGTCAGCCTCTGACCGGGCGAGAGGCTGACCAGGATGTCGTCGAAATAGCCCTCGACCTGGGCGAGGATATGCTCGAGGAGCGTCTTGCCCGAGACGGGCAGGAGCGCCTTGCTCCGCCCCATGCGGCGGCTCCGCCCCCCGGCCAGGATAATGAGGCTCACCGGCCTCCCAGCGCACAGCAAAAGGCGGCGTTCCGGCTTCGCCCTCTCACGATCCATGCGGGTCTTTTTCATTCGCCTCCATCCTACGGCCAAACGGCCGTCGTCTCAAGAGGCGCCGCTCTCCTCCGCTGAGATGCACCGCCGCACTCCAATAAAAATCGCATCGCCCCGATCCCGGCCCGTATCGGAGCGATGCGGCGTTGTTTTTGGTGTGCGGCAACACGACGCCGCTTTGGAGTGCGGTCGCATGAGACCGCTTTTTCGGCGGCGGCACGACGCCGCCCCTGAAAATGCGGCTTAAGTGATCAGGCCGGGCGGAAGCGCCTCGGCGCCCCCGCGGTTCTTCACGCCGCGAATCTTCGGGTTTCTCGGGACCGGCCGAGCGATTCGCCCCCTCCGGGGGCTGTGCGCGGCCGGCCGGCGAAGGAGATGCCGGAATTCCCTCGAAACCCGTCGCTTCGCG
>VGJG01000186.1 GCA_016867615.1 Candidatus Aminicenantota bacterium
CTGTTCCTGTGCCTCGTCATCCCCGCGCTCTCGAAAACGAGCATCATCCGACAATTGACTGAGATATCCCCGCTCTTTTCGTTGTTTCATTATGCGCATCTGATTTCGCTGATACTCATCTTTTGCTACATCTTCGTCATATACACGAGAAACGACGATCAGTTTCAGGCGGCGTCTTAGGGGAATTCGGTAGCCGAGTTGCGCCCCCATCCGCTCCGCACTTTCGTTTCTAAGCGGCTGAGACGATTTTGTTAGAGTGCGGCCACGCAAGGCCGCTTTGGAGTGCGGTCTCACGAGACCGCTCTAGAGTGCGGTCGCATGAGACCGCTTTGGATGGCGGCCTCAAGAGGCCGCCCCTGAAATCGAGAACAAGAGCGCGAGATGCCGGCTGCCTAAAAATTCAACGCCATCAGCCGCAGCTCCGTCATCTCCTCGAGCGCGTAGCGCACGCCCTCCCTGCCGAATCCAGACTGCTTGACCCCGCCGTAAGGCATGTGGTCCACGCGGAAGGTGGGGATGTCGTTGACGATGACGCCGCCGACCTCGAGAGCTTCGAAGGCCCGGAAGGCCTTCTTCAGGTCGTTGGTAAACACGCCGGCCTGGAGGCCATAGATCGAGTTGTTCACTTCCTCGAGCGCATTCTCGAAGTCCTTATAGGGATAGACTACAACGACCGGCGCGAACGCCTCTAACCATGATATCCTCATCTCCGGCCTGACATTCTCCAGCACGGCCGGCTCGACCATCGTGCCCTTTCTCTTTCCCCCGCAGAGAATACGCGCCCCCTGCGCCGTGGCCTCGCCGATCCATTCCTCGGTCTGCCTGGCCGACGCCTCGTCGATCATCGGGCCGACGTCCGTGGCCTCGTCTAGGGGATCCCCCAGCTTCAACTTTTTCGTCCTCTGGAGAAAATCGTCCATGAACCGCTCATAGATCTTCTCATGCAAAAAGATCCTCTGAATCGAAATGCAGATCTGCCCCGCATAGGAAAAAGCCCCGGTCACAATTCTCGGCAAGGCGAATTCCAAATCAGCGTCAGGCTCGACGACGACGGCTGCGTTCCCCCCGAGCTCCAACGTCACCTTCTTCTGATTGGCCTGCTTCTTGAGCTCCCAGCCGATGGCCGGGCTTCCGGTGAAGGTCAGCATCTTGACTCGCTCGTCGAGGATCATCGGCTCGGCGTCCTTGTAGCCCGCGGGAACGACGTTCACGCCGCCGTCAGGGCAGCCGCTCTCACGGATGATCTCTCCCAAAATGAGCGCCGTCACGGGAACCTGGGATGCCGGCTTGAGGACGACCGTGTTTCCCGCGGCCATGGCCGGCGCGACCTTGTGGGCCACGAGATTGAGGGGAAAATTGAAGGGCGAGATGGCCGCCACCGGGCCGACCGGAAACCTCCGCACGATGCCCCAGCGGCCCTTCGCCGCCGGGATCCAGTCCAAGGGGATCAGCTCCCCGTTCAACCGCTTGGCCTCCTCGGCCGCGGTCTTGAACGTCCCCGCCGCCCGCTCGACCTCGGTCCGGGCGTCGCGGATGGGCTTTCCGGCCTGGAGCGCGATCGACCGGGCCAACTCCTCGCGGCGCCCCGTGATCCCCGCTGAAACTTTCTCCAGGGCCTGGCTTCTCTCATGGCTCGAAAGCGCCCTGGTCAGGGCGAACGCATCGTGAGCCGCGCCGACAGCCTCCTCGACCTGCTCCCTCGATGCGAAGCACACCTCTCCGGTCGCGCTCCCGTCGAAAGGGGAGCGGATCGTCCGGACGCTCGCGGACTCCACCCACCTGCCGTTGATAAGCAGCTTATGAAGCCCCATATCGCACTCCTTGTATCCATCCCCGCCGCCGGCCGCATCCGCACGCGGCGGCGGCAGACTCCCTCAACGCTTGGAATGATAGAGCGACTTCAGCATCAGAGCGTCGGCCTCGAGGTTCGGGCTCTCGCAGATGACCGTCCCCGCTACGCCCGCCTGCTTGAGCGCCTCGATCCACTCGTCGTAGCGGAAATTGCTCTCCCTGAGGTCGAGGTGTTTGATCTCGCCCTTGCGGCCGTATTCCACGCCGGCGACGTGGAAATGAACACTCTTCAGAGCGCGCGGCCCGAGCTTGCGCCCGAGCTTCCGCAGCACGCGGTCGAACTCCTGGAAGGAATTCACCCGGCCCTCGCGGGCGTGGATGTGGCAGAAGTCGACGCAGGGGGCGAGACCCTCGAGCTCCCGGCAGAGGAAGAGCACCTCCTCGAGCGTCCCGAACTGGCTGCGTTTGCCCATGGTCTCGATCCTCAGGGCGACGGGATTCCCCTCCGACTTCAGCACGGAGAGGATGTTCTTGAGCGCCTTTTTGATTTCCTCATAGGCGACTTCGGGAGGATGGGCGCCGTAATACCCGGCGTGAAACACGACCGAGTGCGCCCCGCACAAGCGTGCTGTCCGCGCCGCGGTCAGGATGTACTTTTCGCTGGCCAGGCGCTTTCCCCGGTCCGCGGAGAGGAGGTTGATGTAGTAGGGCGCGTGCAGGCTGAGCGTTATGCCCAGGCTCTCGGCCTTGTCCCTCACGGCTCGCGCCGTGTCCGCGCCCATCCTGATCCCGCGGACGTGCTCGATCTCCATACAGTCCAGGCCCAGAGCGGATACGCGCTCGATGCCCTTAAGGGTTGAGTCTCCTTCTGAGGTATGCGGCACGCCGGCCGTGCCGAAGAGCAGCCGCTTAACAGGTGAAGTCACGGGCCTTTCCATCGGGGTCGAGGAATTCGCTGACGATGCGCATGGCGCAGTAGTCGCCGCACATGGAACAGGCCCCAGTCTTGGTTTTTCTTTTTTTCCGGATCGCCTCGAATTTATCCGGGTCGAGGACGAGCTTTTGTTGGGCATCCCAGTCGAGCCGCTTCCGGGCCCGCGAGAGCTCGAGGTCGCGCTCGAGCGCACCCGGTACGCCCTTGACGATGTCGGCGGCATGGGCCGCCAGCTTGGAGGCCATGAGGCCCTCACGGACGTCCTCGACCGAGGGCAGGCCCAGGTGCTCGGCGGGCGTTACGTAGCACAGGAAATCGGCCCCGGCGGCTGCGGCGATCGCCCCTCCGATGGCCGAGACGATGTGGTCGTAGCCGGGAGCGATGTCGGTAACCAGCGGACCCAGCACATAGAAGGGCGCCTCGTGGCAGACGCGCTTCTGGAGGCGGATGTTCATCTCGACCTGGTCGAGCGGGATGTGTCCCGGGCCCTCGACCATGACCTGGACGTCCCGCTCCCAGGCCCGTTTTACGAGCTCGCCCAGGGTGAGAAGCTCCTCGATCTGGGGCCTGTCCGTGGCGTCGAGCACTGAGCCAGGACGCAATCCGTCCCCCAGGCTCAGGGTGAAGTCGTATTTCGCCGCCAGGTCGAGGAGGCGGTCGTAGCCGCTGTAGAGGGGATTCTCTTTCTGGTTGTGGAGCATCCAGGCGAGATGAAAGGCGCCTCCCCGCGAGACGACGTCCGCTACGCGGCCTTGTTCCCTGAGCCTGCCGAGCGCTTTCCGGGTCAGGCCGCAGTGAACGGTCATAAAATCCACGCCCTCACGGGCTTGGGCCTCGATGACCCCGAAGAGATCGTCCTCGGTCATGTTCACGATAGAGCCGCGCTTTTCGATGGCTGTAAGCGCTGCCTGGTAAACAGGCACCGTGCCTACAGGGACGTCGGATTTCTCCAGAATGCTCTTCCGGATCTTGACGATGTCTCCGCCCGTGCTCAGGTCCATGACCGTGTCCGTGCCGTATTTGAGCGACACAGCGAGCTTTTCGATCTCTGCGGCCAGGTCGGGGAAGTCGGCTGACGTGCCCAGGTTGACATTGACCTTGGTTCTCAGGCTCTTTCCGATGCCCGTCGGGCGGGCCTGGGAATGGCGCGGGTTGCTGGGGATGATGACCCGGCCCGAGGACATGAGCTCGAGAAGGCGGTCCTCCGGAATGCGTTCTTCCCTAGCGATTTTACGCAGAAGGGGAGTGATCGTTCCCGTCCGGACCTGCTTCAAATGTGTCATGGCGCTACGGATTCAATATAGTCGTCCGCTGCGCGGGATGTCAAGGAAGGGGAAAGAAATTGACTCCAAGTAATTGTTTAAGCTCATTACGTCACCAGCTTGGAATTTGTAGGATGGCTTAAGTTGCGATTTGATTGATTATGGAACATTGAATGATCAGGGCAAAAGTCTGGACAATTTGCTCAGAATTTGTTCGATAAATCCTTACCTGATCTGCCGGCCTCGGAGAATCTCCAGTATCAGCGAAGGAACTTTCAGAATCAAGTAAAGAACGCTGCTCGGAGAACCGAGCGTGGTGCGAAGGGCAGTGATCCACTTTCTTTCTCTCAAGGCGGTCGTCAGAAGTCTAGGCTTTGTCCTGAGATATTTCTCCTGGAGAAAAACTCGTGTTGGCCGATCCAACCAGGAAGAGGCCTGTAGCAACCGAATGTTCTCCAACTCATTTAAAATCGAGGAATACTTGGATGAGCTCGAACGCGGCCTGATCCGATAGTAATACA
>VGJG01000187.1 GCA_016867615.1 Candidatus Aminicenantota bacterium
TGACCGTCATTCCCAGTCTCCAATCCTCTTTCAAGCTCGGGGTTCCGGGCTCTCTTGTCGGAACCTTTGTCCAGGACCGTTCCTCGGGCGCATACGGCGAGCTGGGCAGGAAACCGGGCCTCATCCCGGTCAAGGTCAAGATCGACGGGGCTTCGTACGGTTCCCGGGAATACAGGCTGCAGGTGGTCAACGACCGGATCCTCGGGCCGTTCTTTACGAGCATGGTCCTGGGCGTGATCCTCAGGGACGCCGAGCGGGCCCTGGGGGACCTCGCCCTGGAGCTCAGCGGCAGCGTGTTCCTGGAGAACGGGCAGAGCGTCCGGCTGGATGATCTGTTCTCCGGCAATTTTGATGCCGCGGCCGGCGAGCTGGCGAACCTCGTTCTGGCCGTGACGTATTTTCTGGCCAACAACGAGTTCCAGAGCCTGGGGATCTTCCGTCTGGACCTCGACATCCGGGCCAGCGAGACGGCCAGGACGAGCCGCCTGGACAAGGCCGTCCTGGACCGGTATGAAGCCGCGCCCGGAGAGCCCATCGGGCTCAAGCTTTTTCTGAGGACATTCCGCGGCGAGGTCAACGTCCAGGAGTTCCAAATCCCCGCGCCCAACCTGCCCGCGGGGTCCGAGTTCCAGGTCGTCATCGGCGACTCGGAGGCGATGCAGCAGCTGGAGTCGGGCCAGTACCGCGGGGCCGAGTTCTTCCCCCGCAGTTTGGGACATCTGGTCCGTCTGCTCAACAACCTGCGCAAGAACAACCGGGTGTATGTGAAGATCCTGGCCTCCCAGCCGGGCCTCTTTCTCAGGGGCGAGGAGATGTCCAACCTTCCCGCGACCGTGAAATCGCTGTTCACTTCCCCGCGGGCCGCGGCCTCCAGCGCCCTGGAGATCTCGCGGTCCACGCTCGCCGAATACCAGCTCCCCGTGCCCTTCGTCTTCAAGGGCGCGGCGCGCATTCCGCTCGTCATCAAGAAGTGAGCGGCGAATCAGGAGTACCCCACATGAAAAAAACGCTGTTTGTCCCGGCCGTCATCCTGGCCTCCGCGGCGCTTCTCCTTCCCGTCCAGCCGAAGAGATGGACTTATGCAGGCGCCGCCGATTTCCTCGGGGGGAAATTCCTGGGCGTCTCCTCGGTCGGCGAAGGGTTCCTGGTTCTGGCGCCGCGGGAGGAGCCCCGGGAAGGCCCGGCCGAGGAGTTTTTCCTGTCCGTGGTCGAGAGCCGGGACGGGACGTTGTTCCTGGGAACGGGACACGGGGGGAAGGTCTACCGCCTGCCCCGCGGCGGCCGTCCCGAAGTGTATTATCAGACGGCCGAGATGGACGTCACCTGTCTGGCCCTGGACGAGCGCGAGGTCCTGTACGCCGGGACGTCGCCCAACGGG
The DNA here is from genome assembly GCA_016867615.1 of Candidatus Aminicenantota bacterium. GTDB lineage: Bacteria > Acidobacteriota > Aminicenantia > Aminicenantales > JAFGAV01 > JAFGAV01. Next base: position 1,379 of record VGJG01000187.1, read on the forward strand.
AAGATCTATAAAATCACGAACAAGGACACGGGGGACACGTTCTTCAACCCGGACGAGAAATACATCTGGGACCTTCTGTCCGCCGGACAGGGAAGGCTCCTGGCCGCCGTGGGAGAGGGAGGCGGGATTTATGAGATCAGCGCCGAGGGCGTCGGGCGTCCGCTGATGAAAGCGGCCGAGAGCCATGTCCTCTGCCTGTCCCTCGAGCCGAACGGCGACGTGCTGGCCGGAAGCGCGGGCAACGGCTATCTTTACCGCGTGACCCGCGCCGGCAAGGCATCCGTCGTTTTCGACCCCTCGAGCGCCGAGGTCAAGGCCGTTGCCCGGGACGGCCGGGGGGACATCTATCTGGCCGCCTGCGGGACCCCGGCCAAGCCCCGCCGGGCGGAGGTCCCCGCCGCGGCGGCGGCTGCGCCGGTCGAGATCACGGTCTCGGCCGCCGCCCCCGCCGCGGTCGCCAGGGCCGCGGCCGCGCCGGCCGGCCCGTCGGCGCTCTTCCGTGTCGGCTCCGACGGCCGGACGGTCAAGCTCTGGGCGTCCGAGGATGAGTTCATCCATGACCTGGCCTGGGATGAGGGGAGGAAGCTCGCCCTTCTCGGCACGGGCAACCAGGGCCGTCTTTATGCCGTGGACGCCGCGGGAAAAAGCTCGCTGTTGTTCCAGAAGACGAGCGAGCAGCTCACGGTCCTTCACCCGGCGGCGGGGAAAACGGTCCTGCTGTCCAACAACCCGGCGCGGGTCGATGTCCTCCAGCCCGAGCTGCGGACCGAGGGGGAATACCTGAGCCCCGTCCTCGATGCGGAGCTGTTCGCCTCCTGGGGCAGGATCGCCTGGCAGGGAGAGCTTCCGTCGGGAACGTCCCTCCAGCTTCAGACCCGGAGCGGCAACGCGCCCGAGCCGTCAGGCGCTTGGAGCGAATGGTCCCCCCCGTACCAAAAAACGGAAGGGGAGCCCGTTCTCAGCCCCGGGGGCAGATATCTGCAGTTCAGGGTTCTCTTCAAGATCGCCTCGGGCCGCCTCAGCCCCACCCTGCGCCGCGTGGACATCCATTACCTCCAAGCCAACGCCGCGCCGGTCGTGACGAAGGTCATGGTCCTTCCCCCGGACGAGGTCTTCATCAAGTCGCCCCGGGGAGAGGAGGTCATCCTGGGCAGCCCGCGCCCGTCGGTCGGGGATAAAAAGGAAAGCGCGGAAGAAAGCCTGGCCATGGCCAAGAAGACGTCGCGCCGGGGGTTCCGGACTTTCCTCTGGCAAGCGGAGGACGGCAATGGCGACCTCCTGATCTACAGCCTCTCCGTTCGACGCGCCGGGGAGAGCGCTTGGAGGCTCCTGGAGAAAAGCTGGGAGGAGCCGGCGTACGCCCTCGATACCCTGACCCTCCCGGACGGCGTTTACGAACTCAAAGTGGCGGCCTCGGACAAACCCTCGAATCCCGCCGGGCTCGAGCTTCAGGGGGAGAGGACGAGTCCGCCCCTGACGATCGACAACACCCCGCCGGCCTTCAAGAACGTGACGGCCGTCCGCGAGGGCGCCAAGCTCAGGGTGGGCTTCGAAGTCATGGACGCTCTCTCGCCCCTGCTCGAGGTCAGAGTCCTGGTCCGGCCCCAGGAGTGGCAGACGGTCTTCCCCAAGGACGGCATCTGCGATTCCAAGCAGGAGACCTTCTCCTTCGTCCTCGACCTTCCGGCCGGTTCGGACGACCTGCTGACGATCGTCGCCCTGGACGAGAGCGGCAACAGGGGAGTGCACCGCCAGACCTTCGCCCGGTGAAAAAGGGAAGGGAGAGCGGACCTCAGCTCTTGGCCCGTTCGATGTACGTGTTCTCCCGCGTGTCCACCCGGATGATGTCGCCCTCCTTGATGAACTGGGGGACGCTGACCTGAAGCCCCGTTTCGAGCACGGCCGGCTTGTTGCTGGCCGACTGCGTGGCGCCCTTGAGGAACGGCTCGGTCTGGACGACCTTGAGCTCCACGGACAGGGGCGGGCGGATGCCGATCGGACGCCCCTGGTGGAATTCGGCGGTGAAGACGATGTTGGGCACGAGATAATGGACGCCGTCGCCCAGGACTTCCGCGGGAAAGCCGACTTGGTCGAACGTTTCGCGGTTCATGAAGACGTACTCCCCGCCGGCCTGATAGAGAAACTCCATCTCGACCTCCTCCAGGTAGGCCTGTTCGACGCGGTCCTCGGAGCGGAAACGATAGTCCTGGACCGATTGGTCGCTGAGGTTCCGCAGGCGCGTCTGGACCATGCCCTTCCAGTTCCCGGGGTTGACGTAGTTGGCCTCCTGAACACGGTAGAGGACGCCGTTCAGGTTGAGGACCATGCCCTTGCGGATTTGAGTGGCGGTGATCATCGGTTCTCCTTTTGGGTCCCGGCCGGGTTGTCCCGCCGGACGCCCCCGTCCGTGCGGACGATGTGCGCCCGGGCGCCGACGCTCTCCACGGCCCGGGCGACCTTCTCCGGATCCGCGGGCGCGTAGGCGAACATCGTCCCCCCGTGTCCCGAGCCGTTGATCTTTCCGCCCAGGGCCCCGGCCTTCCGGGCGGCTTCGAGCAGGCGCTCGATTTTCTCCGTGGAGGTTCGGAGGAAATCGCGGAGCACGGCGTGCTGCCGGCTGAGAAGATGCCCGAAGCGCTCCTGGTCGAAGGTTGAGGCCTCGAACAGACCCTCGCCCAGAGCCGTGATGTCCCGGGTGAGAAGCGTTCCCTTGAGGAGCCTTTTCTCGTCCGCGTCCGGCAGGCGGTCGACGGCCCGCTCCGTTTCGGCGATGAGAGGGCTGCGGAGGTCGAAGCCGGGAAGCTCACGGCGGACCCGTTCCACGGCGCGCAGAACGTTCCCCTTGATGAACCCCAAGGTCCCCGTCGTGTCTTTTTTCTCCATCGAATCGGCCAGGACGAAAGGGCCCAGAGAGGCGGGCAGGTCGCGGACGAGGAACGGCTCTCCGCAATGGATGGAGACGACCTGGCCCCGGGCCGAGGAGTAATGGTCCATCTTGCCGCCCGGCTCGCGGAATTCCGCGACCTCGGTCTCGAAAGCCAGCTCGGCGACGGCGTCCCGGTCCGAGGCGCGCGGGTCGCCCGCGGCTTCCAGGAGGAACTTGACCCAGGCCACGCACAGGGC
>VGJG01000188.1 GCA_016867615.1 Candidatus Aminicenantota bacterium
ATGCGTTCCGGGCTCAAGTGGTCGAGGAGCATATCCCTGAGGTCCGTCTTCAGCCAGTGCTTGATGGGGATCGAGAACCCCTCCTTGGGGCGGTGGATGTTCTCCCGGGGGAGGAGGCGCTCCATCGTTTTCTTGAAGATCCATTTCGTCGTCCCCTCCCGGAGCTTCCACTCCCCGGGCAGGCCGAAGGCGTACTCCACGACCTTGTGGTCGAGGAGGGGGACGCGGGCCTCGAGGGAGACGGCCATGCTCATCCGGTCGACCTTGACCAGGATGTCGTCGACGAGATAGGTCTTGAGGTCCAGGTAGAGCTCGGCGGTCAGGGGGTCGAAGGCCCCGAGCTTTCCCAGGACGGAGGCGAAAGGCTCCTCGTCCGCGATGTCGTTCTTCCTCCCGGGGGCCTCCAGGAAGGCGTCCGTGTAGAGGCCCCTCTTCCGGGCGGGGGAGAGGAACATCATCCACCTCATGTGGCGCGCCCCGGCGGGCATGTCCAGTCCCTGGACGAAGCGCCGGAGCTTGTTGCGGAAGCCCTTCTTTTTCGCCGAGGGCGGGAGCCGCTTGACCGCCGGGCCGAGGAGCGCCGCGACGGCCCGGGCGGCCGGGTTGGAGGCCAGGGCCTGGGCCTGGTAGTGCTCGTAGCCGCCGAAGATCTCGTCCCCTCCGTCGCCGGACAGGACGACCTTGACCTTCTCCCGGGCCAGCTTGGAGACGAGGTAGGTGGGGAACATGGAAAAGTCGCCGAAGGGCTCGTCCATGTGGCCCACGAGCCTCTCGGTGAGCTCCAGGGCTTGCGGCCGCAGGACGAGCTCGCTGTGCTCGGTGCCGAAGGCCCGGGCGGCGCGGCGGGCGTAATCGAGCTCGTTGTAGGTCGGGTCGTCGAAGCCGATGGAAAAGGTCATGAGCGGCGAAGCCCCCAGCTCCCGCATCAGGCCCACGATCGCCGAGGAGTCGATGCCGCCGCTCAGGAAAGCGCCGAGGGGGACGTCGCTCAGGAGCCGCAGCCGGACCGACTCCTTGAGCAGCTCGTAGAGCCGGTCCATGGCCTCCTCGGGCCGCCCGGGCGGCGGCCCGTCCCCTTCCCGCCCCTCGATGTCCCAGTACTTTTTCAGGGTCGTGCGGCCGTCCTGGTAGGTGAGGATGTGTCCGGCCGGAAGCTTGCGGACGTCCCTGAAGATCGAGTGGGGCGCCGGGACGTACTCCACGGTCAGGAAGAGGTCCAGGGCCCTGAGGTCGAGGGTTCTCTCCAGGCCGGGATGGAGGAGGAGGGATTTGAGCTCCGAGCCGAAGACCAGGGTCCCGTCCCGGAGAAGCGAGTAATACAGCGGCTTGATGCCCAGCCGGTCCCGGACGAGGAGCAGCTTCCCCGCCTTCCGGTCCCAGAGGGCGAAGGCGAACATCCCCCGGAAGCGCTCCAGGAAATCCTCGCCCCACTCCTCGTAGGCGTGGACGAGGGTCTCGGTGTCGGTCCGCGTCCGGAAGCGGTGCCCGCGGGACCGGAGCTCGGCCCGGACCTCGGGGAAGTTGAAGGCCTCGCCGTTGTAGGCGATCCAGACCGTTCCGTCCTCGTTGGACAGGGGCTGGTGCCCGCCCTCGACGTCGATGATGCTCAGCCGGCGGGCTCCCAGGGCGACTTCGGGCTCGACGTGCCGTCCCTCGTCGTCCGGTCCGCGGTGAACGATCGAGGCCAGCATGCCCTCCAGGAGGCCGGGGGGGAAGGGGGCCCGTCCGCGGGGTTGGGCCAGGCCGCAGATGCCGCACATGGGGGTCAGCGGGGGACGAGTTCCAGGCTGAAGAACACGCCCAGGTTGCGCCGCTCGTCGCTCGTCTCGCCCTCGAAATAGGGCAGGGACGGCTTCTCGGCCCGGACGGTGATCTTGTAGACATAGAGCGACCGGATGACGAACCCCCGGCCGGCGGGGAAGGTGAGCGTCGTCCGCTGCTTTTCGGCGAGGACGGTCTTTTGCGTCCGGCCCTCGAAGCGGACGGTGACGGTGTTCTTCATCCGGGGGTTGTTGAGCAGATGGAAGACGACCGTCTTGAGAGGGAAGTAGGTTTTGAGGACGATCTCGGCCGGCTTGTCGCCCCTCGTCCAGACGCCGTTCTCCGTGCGATGCTTGGGGTGGAAATTGTCGTCCAGGAAATGGAGGAAGCCGTCCTGGGGCGGAGTCCCGGCCGGGACGCGGAAGGCGTCCGGGTTGGTGTTCGTCGGGAACTCGTTCAACTGGCTGAGCTCGACGGGGATGAACTTCAGGGGCGGGCGTTTGGTGTGGGCGGCCGGGCTGTGTATGGCCCCGAAGGGATGGAGCAGGACCGAGGAGAGGAAGACGGCGGCCATGAACCAGCACAGGGCGATCTCCCGGCCCCGGCGCCGGCCGGGCGGCAGGAAGAAAAAGAGGGGATAGATGTTCAGGAAGTACCGGTTGGCCAGCGTCCCCCCGCCCCCGCCGTAGTTGTCGGGCATGAGGACGACGTAGACCAGGATGCCGAGGACGGCGGTCCCCAGGAGGAGCCAGCCGCGGATGTCCCGGCGCCGGCCGAAGAAGAGAACGAGGAACAGCAGCGCCGGGAAGAAATACCAGGCCAGGCCCATGTAGCGGCCGAAGAAATACCAATACAGGTTGGGCAGGACGAGCCAGGCGGGAAAGAGCTTGAGCTTGTCCACGTACCCTTCGGAGGTCATGGTGTGCCCGGTCGAGTCGAAGGTCACGCCCTCTTTTTCCAGGGGGAAGGAGCCGATGAACGTCTTGCGCTCCCCGCCCTGGTAGTTCCAGTCGCCGGTGAAGAGATAATTGGCCCCGAACAGGGCGCCCATGACCACGAGGAAGCCCAGGACGAGCAGCAGGGATTTGAGGAATTTTTTTTGGACGAGGTTCCAAAGGACGAGGGGGGCCAGGAGGACGATGTTGGGCGGCTTGGAGAAGACGGCCAGGCCGATGAGCAGGACGGCGGCGAAGTCCGAGGCCTCCGAGCGGAGGAAGCACTCGAAGCGGCCGGGCTTCGGCGCCGGACCGCACGTGTCGCAGCCCTTCTCCGGGGGCAGCGTCTTGAAAAGCCAGAGAAAGACGATGGTGAACACCAGGGCCATGTTGAAGAAATCGGGCGTCAGCCAGAAGAAATACACGCCCGACGCCGAGGCGAACACGAAGGTCAGCACCGTCAGAAGCGCCGTCCAGGGGCGGGCCAGGGAGGCGAGGTAGCGGCAGCCCAGGGCCAGCATCAGGGCCAGGAGCAGGGTGTGGAAGACCAGGAAGCCGTTCGGTCCGAAGACGCGGACGAAGGGCGCGGCGAAGAGCGCGTAGGCCCATGACTTGGCGTAGAACAGCCTGCCGCCGTGACCGCGCTTGAGGAAGATGCCCTGCGGCCCGGCTTCGAATTCCCGGTAATAGCGGATGAGGTCCTGGCGGGTGTATTCCAGGTCGAAGTCATGGGCCAGGCTCTGGGTCAGGGAGAAGTACACGGCCTGGTCGCCCGTCAGGAAGTTCTTGTGGACGGAGGGCAGGTTGACCGTCAGGGAAAAGCCGAGGAAAAAGAGCACCAGGAAGCCCAGGAAGAAGCGGGCGTTCCTTCTATCCCTGTTCATCGCCTCTTCCCATATCACAAAGCGCGGCGCGAATGCAACGAAAGGCGCGCCTCATCCCTCCCCGTGATCGATTGACGATGCGCGGTGAGTGAGGCGGTCGGGCCGGAAATTCGAGCGATGATTACGATCACGGGGAGGGCCTCGGCGGCCGGCGCGGTTCCAATCGCTGCGGAAGCTCCGGTTTTCTCGGTCGGCTTCGCGATCCGCCCCCTAGCGGGGGCTGTGCTCAGCCGGCCGGCAAGAATCTGCCGGAAGCCCCTCGAAACCCGTCGCTTCCTTGCTGAACCGCGCATGGCGCCTCGTCCCTCCCCGTGATCGATTGACGATGCGCGGTGAGTGAGGCGGTCGGGCCGGAAATTCGAGTGATGATTGCGATCACGGGGAGGGCCTCGGCGGCCGGCGCTTGGGGAGGCGGAATCCGGCGCGGGTCAGCGGCGGTAGAAGTCGAGGTACCAGGCGACGATCCTCTCGCCCCACACCAGGGCGACGAAGGCCGCCGGAGCGAGGAACGAGCCGAAGGGCACGGCGTGCTGCAGCCCTTTTCTCTTGAGGACCAGGAGGACAATTCCCGCCAGCGCGCCGGCGAACGTGCCGAGGATGAGGGTCAGCACGGTGAGCTTCCAGCCGAGGAACGCGCCCACCATGAGCATCATCGTCGCGTCCCCCATGCCCAGGCCTTCTTTTTTCCTGATGAGGTAATACAGCCCGTAGATGAGGAGGATCGTTCCTCCCCCCACGGCCGCGCCGAGCAGTGACTGGAGCCAGGTCAGATCCTCCCGGAAGAAGGAGTAGGCCACGGCCAGGGCGAGGCCCGGGAACGTCAGGGCGTCGGGCAGGACTTGATGGCGGAAGTCGATGAACCCCAGGGCGATGAGCGCGCAGGCAAAAAGACAGGAGGCGAAGAAAAAATGCG
>VGJG01000189.1 GCA_016867615.1 Candidatus Aminicenantota bacterium
GCGATGAAGCCTTTGGGGAGATCCCCAGGGGGCCGTACCGCGTCGTTTTCCTCGATGCCGGCTGCTTGGGCGCCGGCGCCCGCCGCGCCCTGAGCCGCATCAAGAAGACCGACCCCCTGGCCGAAGTCGTGATCTGCTCCGACGGGGAGGCCGAGAAGCAGGGCATCGACTGGATCCTGGCCGGCGGGTCGGACATCCTGACCATGCCCCTCCAGGCGGAGGCCGTCCGTCTCGTCCTGCAGAAGGCGGTCGCCTCTCTGCGACTGCGTCGGGAGACCTATCTCCTCGAGAAAAAGCTCGAGAAGAAGTACGTCTTCCAGGGAATCATCGGCAAGAGCCCCGCACTGAGAGAAGCTCTGAGCCTGGCGGGCAAGGTGGCCAGGCATTTCTCCGTGCTGCTCATCTGCGGCGAAACGGGGACGGGCAAGGAGCTCGTCGCGGCCGCCGTGCAGCGCCTGAGCCCCCGGCGACAAAATAAAATGGTCGTCTGCGACAGCACGGCCATCCCCGAGAACCTCTTCGAGTCCGAGCTGTTCGGCCACGTCCGCGGCGCGTTCACCGGCGCCGTCCGCGACAAGAGGGGGCTGTTCGAGGAAGCCGACGGCGGCATCCTCTTCCTGGACGAGATCGGCGAGCTTCCCCTCCCCGTCCAGGCCAAGCTCCTCCGCGTCCTGGAGACGCACGAAGTGCGGCGGCTGGGGGCGACCGAGAGCCGCAAGGTCGACGTGCGGATCATCACCGCCACCAACCGGAGGCTGGAGGAGCTCGTCGGAAAGAGGGAATTCCGGGAGGACCTTTACCACCGGCTGAATAAAGTCGTCATCCAGCTCCCGCCCCTGCGTGAGCGGCCGGAGGACATTCTTCTCCTGACCCGGCATTTCATCGACCACTTCAGCCGCAAATTCGGCAAACCTGTCCGGGGCTGTTCCCAGCGCGTGCAGAAGCTCTTCGCCCACCATCCCTGGCCGGGGAACGTCCGCGAGCTGAGGAACGTCATCGAGCGGGCGGTCATCCTCTGCGACAAGGACTTCATCGACCTGGACAACCTGCCCGCCACGCACAGGGATTCCCCTGGAATTCAATGGAAGCGCTTTTCGGGACGACAGACCGGACGGCCGACGCTCAAGGAGCTGGAGAAGGATTACATCTCTTTCCTTCTCGAAGAGAACAGATACAACATCCGGGAGACGGCCCGGCTCCTGGACATCAACCGCTCGACGCTTTACGAAAAACTCAAAGAATACGGAATCCAGGTTAAGCGCTTAACCGGACGCCCGTCTCTCCGCTGACCTCCTGCGGCCGATCCCGCGCGCCCGGATGAGTTCTTCCCCCGGGGCCGACATGTCCGGAATTCCGACACAAGCGACGAACTCCCGGCTCCACACGGTATTTTCATCGAATTGACCTGCTCCGGGACGGATAATCCGACACTTTTCCGCTCCGACTTTTTAACGGTCATTCCCACTTAATTTTTTTGTTTTCTGTTTTTTAGGCCAATCCAAGCCCCCGTGGCATCTTCCTTGCGCTTTAAGGGGACGCAATGAACGCCAAAGGAGAAGATGCCATGAAAACCAAGAACACCAGCTTCGCCGGAGCAGCCGCGCTGCTCGCCCTCGTCCTTATCGTCCTCCCGGCGGGAGCCGATACCGTGGCCGGTTCGCTCTTCAAAGCCGCGGACCGTCCCGTCCTGGACGCGGAAACGGCCGGATTGTCCGCGTCCGTCGACGCCTCCTCTCCCGGTTTCACGTATCAGGTTAAGCCGGTCTTTAAACCCGCGCCCCGGTTCCAGTTCGAAAGCGCGGCCTTTACCGGCACCCTGTTCTCGCTGGCGGCGCTGAACGTGGCCGATTATCTGTCCACCCGCGAAGCCCTCAAGTATCCCGGCGTGGCCGAGGGGAACCCGTTCATGTCTCTCGTCGTCAACAACTCCTGGGCCTTCGCCGCGGTGAAACTGGCCACGACGGCCTACTTCTACTACGGACTGAAAAAAATGCACGGGCGCAACAAGACCACCGCCTGGGTCATGACCCTTGCCGCCAACGCGCTGTATTCCTTCGTCATCTACAACAACCTCACGGTCATCGACAAGATGAGGAACCGCTGATGTCGGCCCCTCTCCTCTCCCAGCAAATCGGACTGTCTCAAAACCTGAGCCGGGTTCGATCCCCTCGCAAGGCTTTGTCTTCGACGGACAACGACGCCCGGCGCTCTCTCTCCGGGGAGGAGGTCCGCGTCCTCGTCGTCGATTACGCGCGGGATACCTGCCGTCTCATCGAGCGATGGGGCAGGAAGCGGGGCTTGGCCGTCATGACCGCGGAGGACGCGGGCCAAGCGTTCCGCCTGGCGTTGACCCTTACCTTCCGGCTGATCCTCATCGACCTCAATCTGCCTTCTCTATCCGGGTTCGACGTCCTGAAGGGCGTACGGAGCATTCTCAGAAGCCGGCTTCTCCCCCCCATGCCGGCCGTTTGTCTGACCGCATCGGAGACGGAAAAGGAGAAATGCCGCTTCGCCGGGTTCGACGCCGTTCTTATAAAGCCCATCGATGAGAGCGCACTCGGCGTGTTGTCGATTCTCCTCCCTCGTCCCGGCAATCCCATTTCCCGATCACGAGACCGGACCGGATAGACTGAGCCTCCATCCCGACGCCGTCTTCTCTCTCATTCCCTGACCTGTAAAGCTCGGGTTCTTTGATATATTCTGGTCCAAATTGTTCGATTCAGGCCGGTCTCGAGGACGAAGAAGATTCGTGTTGACAACCGGTTTTTCGCTCGGCTAGACTAAATCTATAGAAAAAGGGTGTTGCTCCTGGAGGGGTGACCGGAGGACGGAGGGAAATCGAAGGGGATGAAGGCCCGTATTCTCAGACCGAGGAAAGCGCTCGCCGTGAAGAAACCTCCCAGCGCGAGCCGTCAGGCGACCTGCGCCGGCGGAGAATCCTCTCCGGACCTCCACGCGGTGTTGCGCCACCTCGTCGCGGGCTATTACCGGTGCACGATGGATGGCGTCCTTCTGGATCACAATCCCTCCTTCAACCGCATCTTGGGATTCCCCCCCGACGAGGACAAAAGGGGGACCAAGCTCCCGGATTTCTGGTGGAATCCGGACGACCGGAAAGCCTTCCTCGACGAGCTCGTCGGCAGTGGAACGGTTGCGAATTTCAAAATTCGAGCCAAGACCGCCGCTGGAGCAGAGATCATCATACTGGCCAATTCCCGGCTCCTCAGGGACGAGTCGGGAAGGCCCGCGGGAATCGAGGGGACGTTCACGGACATCACCAGCCTGGAGCGCGCCGAGGACGCCCTCCGGATCTCCGAGGCGAAATTCGTCAAGGCGTTCCGGTCGAGCCCGGACGCAATCCTGATCACGTCTCTGTCCGAAGGCCGCATCGTGGAGGCGAACGACGCCCTCTCGCGCCTCACGGGATACGCGCCGGAGGAATTGACCGGCCGCACCACGCCCGAGTTGAGTTTGTGGGCCGACGACTCGGCCAGGGACGAATACGTCTCCCGGCTCGGGCAAGACGGCCGAGTGACGGGCCTCGAAGCAAAGTTCCGGGTCAAATCCGGAGCGATCCTAGACGGCCTCGTTTCCGGGGAAATCATCGACCTCCCGGAAGGACCGCACGCCCTGAGCGTCGTCCGGGACATCACCGAGCGCAAGCGGATGGAAGCGGACCTGGCCAATTCGGTATCGCTGCTCAGAGCGACGCTCGAATCGACCGCCGACGGCATCTTGGTCGTGGACCGGGAGGGCAGGATCGCCGGATACAACCGGCGGTTCACCCTGATGTGGGGCATCCCCGAGGAGATCATGTCCGGGGGAAGCGACGACGCGGCGCTGGAGTTCGTCCTCGGGCAGCTCAAGGAGCCGGGAGCCTTCCTGAACAAGGTCAAGGAACTCTACGCCCGAGCGGAAGAGGAGAGCTTCGACACCCTGGAGTTCAAGGACGGCCGGGTATTCGAGCGCTACTCCCGTCCTCAGCGGACGGAGAGCGGCGTCATCGGACGCGTCTGGAGCTTCCGCGACGCCACCGAGCGCCTGCGGACCGAGGAGGCGCTGCGGAAGAGCGAGCGGCGGTTCCGCGAGCTCTACGAGAATGCCACGATCGGGCTCTACCAGACAACCCCGGACGGGCGGGTCACCCTGGCCAACAGGAGTCTCGTCAGGATGCTCGGCTTTGACTCGTTCGAGGAGCTGGCCGCCCGCAACCTCGAGGAGGACGGCTATCACCCCCGCTATCCGCGACGCGAGTTCCGGGAGCGCCTCGAACGCGAGGGAGAAGTGACGGGGCTCGAGTCCGCCTGGAGGAGGAAGGACGGCTCGACGATTTTCGTCCGCGAGAGCGCCCGCCTCGTGCGCGACGCGGCGGGATCGCCCTTGTATTACGAGGGCACGGTCGAGGACGTCACCGAGCGGAAAAAAGCCGAGGAAGCCCTGGGAGAATCGGAGGCCTACTACCGGACGTTGGTGGAGACGTCTCCCGACG
>VGJG01000190.1 GCA_016867615.1 Candidatus Aminicenantota bacterium
TACGCCGAATGGCCCATCCCCATCGAAGTCACGGGGAACTACAACAACCTGGGCGTCTTTTTCGACCGGCTGAGCCGGTTCCCCAGGCTGTTCACCATCGAGAGGTTCACCATCAAAGCTCTCAACAGACAGACGGAATTGTCCACCGTCTCCGCCAGTTTCACCTCGAAAACCTACATTTTCCTCGAAACCCAGCCCGAGTCCGCCGGGGTCCAGGACAAAAAAACGGCAAAAAAGAAAGTCGCCAAACCCGCGGCCAAGACCGCCGAAAGGAAGCCGGCAGGAGGTGATGCGACATGAAACACCACCCAGGATTGCGGGTCCTACTGCTTCTTCTTCTCGGCTGCGCCCGGCTGGCCGCAGTCGGCGCCGGGCAGGAGGAGCCGAAGGCGGAGGAAACGGCGCCCGTCCAGCCGTCCCTGGAATCGGCGCCCGTCATTTTCACTTCCGCGGGCAAACGAGATCCTTTCAAGGACCTCCTGGCGGGCACGGAAGTCGCGGACAAGTCGCCCGGGGGGAAAGCCCCCCAGGTGTCCATTGACGACCTTGTCCTCATCGGCATCGTCCGGGAACGGGGCAAGCTCTACGCGCTCGTCACTTCGGGCCCCCAGGGCTTTCCCCACCGGATCCAGAGGGGCGACCGTTTCTCCGACGGCTACGTCGTCTCCGTGGGCGAGGCGAACGTCCTGTTCCGAAAAACCTCGGACCGAGGCATCACCCTGCCCAGACCCCGGGATGTGATAAAAGAAATCTCCCAGGAGGAGCCTTAAGATGATGAAGAAGATGAATAGGAAAAATCGATTTCCGGCCTGGCCCCTGGTCTGTTGCGTTCTCTTCCTGGCCGGTTACGCCCAGAGCCCCGGGCCGATGGTCCAGATACAGAAAGTCCTCATCCAGCCGAGTCCGGTCAGCCCCAAGATCATCCTGCAGACGGACGGAAAGCTCAACGTCTCCCAAGCCGCCTACTCCCTCATCCTGCCGCGAACCCTGGTCCTCGACCTGGCCAACGCCGGCATCCCTCCCGACCTGGAAGTGACCACCGGGGGCGAGCCCCTGTTCGAGGAAGTCAAGTTCGTTCCCAACGGCCAGGGATTTCTCCGGCTCTTCCTCAGCCTGAAGGAGCAGGCGTTCTTCCGCGTCACTTCGGCGCCCGGCCAGACGGTCCTGGAGATGAACAAGATCCTCGATCCCCAGACCGAGGACGTCATCGACCCGTCCTTCCGGCTGGAGCTTTCCCAGAGGTCGATCGTGACCTCCGGCCTGGGAAACGTCTCCGTGGCCCGCGAAGACGGCGGCGTCCGGGTGCAGGCCGCGGTCGACAACCGCACGCCGTATCATGTGTTCGCCATGAGCAACCCGCTCCGCCTGGTGGTGGACCTCTTCGATACGGTCTACAACCGTCCGACCTCCCTCTATTCGGTCGGGGCGGCCGGCGTCTCGAAATTCAAAGTGGGACAGTTCCAGAACCAGAACCCTTTCACCATCACCCGCCTGGTTTTCGACATGGATGAGCCCGGGGCTTACAGCATAGACGCCGGGGAGCGGCTGCTGACCCTGGCTTTTCCCGGGTCTCAAACGATCACCCAGCCTGCGCCCGCCGCGGAATCCGTCTCCGTTCCGGGACCCGTTTCGAGCCCGGCCGCCGCGACGCCGGAACCGGAGAAAGCCCGGGCCGAGACCCCGGCCGAACCGCCCGCCAAGGAAACGGTCAAACCCGCGGCGAGTCCGGGCGCGGAAACCAAGCCCGCGCAGGACAAGTCCGCGGAAAAACCGGCCGCTGAATTCGCCGGGACCCAGTTCAAGGCCCAGGTCCTGGGCGGAGAAGTAACTCCCTTCAGCGGGGAAGTCCTCAGCGTCAAGGTCAAAGACCAGGATTTGAGGGACATCATCCTCTACCTCGGCGATTTCGCCGGGCTGAACGTCATCTTCGACCCGGACGTCCGGGGCCGCGTCACCTGCAACTTCGAGTACGTCCCCTGGGACCAGATCCTGGACGCCATTCTCCGGACGAACAAGATGGGCAAGGTCCTGGAGGGCAACGTCCTGCGCATCGCCCCCGTCGCGGTCCTGACCCGGGAGAGCGACGAGGATGTCAAGATGCAGGAAAGCCGCGAATTGAGCGGCCCCCTGTTGACCAAGACCTTCACCCTGTCCTACTCCAAGGCCCGGGACGCCGAACGCCTCCTCCAGCAGAAAAAGTCCAACCGGGGCCGGATCGACGTCGATGAGCGGACGAACACCCTGATCGTCTCGGAGGCCCGGAGCCGCATGGAGCTGCTGGAAAAGCTCATCATCCTCATGGACACCCCCACGCCTCAGGTTTCGATCGAAGCCCGGATCGTCGAGGCCACGTCGAACTTCGTCCGGAACCTGGGCTTCCAGTGGGGGTTCATGGGCAGGGCCGACGCCTTCTACGGCAACCAGACCAACCTTCAGTTCCCCAACCAGGGCGCCTTGGACGGCGCCCTGATCCCCCAGGGCCAGGTGACCAAGGGCCTGTCCGGACCCTTGGGCGGATACGCCATCAACCTCCCGGCGCCGACCTTCACCACAGCCCTGGGCCTGTCGCTGGCCAACGTCCTGGACACCTTCCGTCTCGACGCCACCCTGTCGGCCATGGAAACCAGCGGCCAGGGGCGCATCATCTCCTGCCCCAAGGTGACCGCCCAGAACAATAAGGAAGCGGAGATCGTCCAGGGGCGCCAGATCCCGATCCAGACCGTATCCAATTTCACGGTCACCACCCGGTTCGTCAACGCCGCCCTCGAGCTCCGGGCCACGCCCCAGATCACGGCCGAGGGCACGATCATCATGAACATCGACATCCAGAACAACGCCGCCGATTTCTCCAACGCAGTCAACGGCATCCCGTCCATCACCCGTCAGAGCGCGATGACCACGGTCATGATCCCGGACGGGGGCACGACGGTCATCGGCGGCATTTACCGCACCGAGGACTCCACGACCCAGGAGCGCGTTCCCCTGCTCCATAAGATCCCCATCCTGGGGAACCTCTTCAAGTCTTCGGCGCGGACGCGTCAAAACAGGGAGCTCCTGATCTTCATCACCCCACGCATCCTCAGGCAAGGAGGCCAGCCATGAGAAAGGCGGGCGCGATCCTCAAGAGTGTTTCCGGACTGGCGGCGGCCGCGCTGCTCGTGTCCTGCAACAGCCTGGTCATGGACAGCCAGTCGGCCACGATGCTCATCGTGGACGCGATCAGCGGCACCGACCTGGAAGGCCAGACGGCCGATTTTCTCCAGTCCGACGTCCTCTACCAAAGCCCGGAGACCGGAGCGGAGACGATCTACGCCGACATCGCCGTGGCCACGCTCCGCGCGGAGCTGCTCAACCCAGCCTCGGCCACGGGGCCCTCGGCTTATAACGACGTTCAGATCCAACGCTATGTGGTCACCTACACCCAGCCGAACGGCAACAAGACCCAGGGCGTCGACGTGCCCTATGCCTTCGAGGGGAACTTGACCGCCACGGTCGGCGTGGGCAACCAGCGCCAGGTGTCTTTCGTCATCGTCCGCGAAGTGGCCAAGATCGAGCCTCCCCTCGTATCTTTGGTCGACGGGACGGACGTCCTGGAAGTCATCGCCCAAGTGGATTTCTACGGCAAAGACATGGCGGGCAAGTCAGTCAAAGCCTCCGGCAAGCTGACCATATTTTTCGCCAATTACTCCAACAACTGAGCAGGAGGTGGCTGATGTTTAAAATGCGTCTTGCGTATGTCTTCCCCCTCGTCGTCCTGCTCCTTGCGGCCTCGCCCGCCTGCAAGCGTTCGGCCGTCGAGGAGCCCAATCCCTTCGGCCCCGCCTCCCTGTACCTGACTTTTGATGTCCAGGCTTCGCCGAACGTCGTGCTGACCTCCGATATCCGGGAGGTCGTCGAAGTCCGGGCGTTGGTCAAATACGGCGGTCAGCCCGCGGCGAACCAGCTCGTGGTCTTCACCGTCCTGGACGGGCCGGGAGAGTTCTCCGATTACACCCGCCGCACGTCGGCTCTCACCAACCAAAACGGCTACGCCGTGGTCTCCTATCTCAGCCCGCTCAAGTCGGAGATCGATTTCGACCAGACGGTCGTCTTCTACATTCACCCCCAGACCTCTTCGCCCTATTTCACCTGGAAAACGATCGAGATACGTCTGCTGAAGGGCTGACCGGCTTCAGGGAAGGAGCTGAACGGACCTGACCGAGCGGGCCGCCTGGAGGGGCGGAGCGAGAATTTCCAGAAGGTCCTCGCGGCGAGGGGACCGGACAAGGACGACGAGGCGCTGCGATCCTTTTGTTCTTATCGGTCCCAAGGCTCGGGAAGGCCCCTGAACCTCCCCCCCTTGGCCCGCTCTCCGCACCCCTTCGCTGAATTCCCTGGCCTGCCGGGCCAGGCGACGGATGTCCCCGCCCTCGAAAACAACCTCGGCCAGATGAGAATAAGGCGGATAGCGCATCATCCTCCGGAAGGCGATCTCGGCCCCG
>VGJG01000191.1 GCA_016867615.1 Candidatus Aminicenantota bacterium
CCTGCTCAGCGAGCAGAAGAAGCCCGCGGCCGCCGTGCAGGTCTTCGAATTCATGCGCGAGCTGTACCCCGACTCGTGGAACGCCTACGACAGCCTCGCCGAAGCTGTTTACGCCACCGGAGACATGCAGAAGTCCCTGAAACTCTATAAAAAATCCGTGGAACTGAACCCGGGGAACGAGAACGGCGTGAGGTGGATTGCGAAGATCGAATCGGAATTGAAATAAGGCGAAAGCGGAGTTTGTCATGGCCAATATCATCCTGTCCGTATTGATCGTCCTGAGTGTCGGCCTGTCGGCGGGGGCGGCGGATACCCGCGAGACGGACCGGGCGGAGATCGCCCGGGCGGTCAGTTCGGTGATCGGCTGGGCCGGGAACAAGGACTTCGGGCTGCTGTACAGCGTCATCGCCGACGACGCGGACTTCCTCGAAGTCCACCCGGACGGCAAGGTGGTCAAGGGCATCGAGGAGTTCAGGAGGGCGGAAGCCCTCTGGCGGAGCCCAGATTTCAAGGCCGTGCGCTACGAAATCCGGGACCTGCGGATCATGCTTTCGCGCTCGGGGGACGTGGCCTGGTTCTTCTGCATCCTGGACGACATCAACGAGTGGAAGGGCCGGCCGGCCAACTGGGAGAACACCCGCTGGACTGGCGTCCTGGAAAAGCGGGACGGCCGCTGGGTGTTGGTCCAGCAGCATTTTTCCTTCGCCGCGAAGGAGTAAGATATCCGGTCCGTCCTCTGCTCTTTCAACGCAGGCCCGATGCCCGAAAGCGGGCTTGAGAACGGATCGCCGATGGTAATATGATCGGAATATCAGAGAATCAACTAGGAGGACCCATGTCGAAAAGGATTTTAGCCGTGACGGCGCTCATCGCCCTGCTGGCGGCTCCCATGGTTGTGCCGGCCCAGGAGGCTTCGGAGGAGGATGCGATCAAGGCGCTCGTCCAGGCGGCTTACGTGGACGGGCTGCAAAACCTCGGGGATTTAGAGAAGACGCGCGCGGGATTCCATCCCGACTTCGTTCTGCTCGGGCTGCGGGACGGCGCGTTGACCAAGCTGCCGATCGCCGAATGGATCGCCTCCGCGGAAAACAGAAAAGCCCAGGGTCAGAAGCCCCCGCTCATCACCTGCAAATTTCTCTCGGTCGATGTCACGGGAACCGCCGCCGTGGCGAAGTTCGAGCTCTATCGCGAGGGAAAGCAGATCTTCACCGACTACCTGTCGCTCTACAAGTTCCCCGACGGCTGGAAGATCGTCGGCAAGATCTACTTCCGTCATTCTTGATAGGTGTCGGACCGTCGTCAGCCGGAAGGCTAGGAAAAAAGGGGGGGCGACAGGCGCCCCCCCCCTTGCAGTGCCTGTTCAGAAGCGACGGTTGCCGCCGCCGAATCCGCCCTCGCGGGCCCTGGCTTCGTTGACCTTCAGGTTGCGGCCCTGGATGCTCTTGCCGTTCAGGCCGGCGATGGCCTTCAGGGCCTCGTCGTTTTTCGGCATCTGGACGAAGCCGAATCCCCGGGACTCGCCGCTGTACTTGTCGGTGATGACCGAGGCGGAGGTGACTTCGCCGTACGCCGCGAAGGCTTCGCGCAGACTGGCGTCCTTCATGTCCTTGGACAGGTTGCCTACATAGATGTTCATTTGACCTTTACTCCTAAAAATTTAAACTCAATATAAAGGAGCAGGACGTTTTGTCGTTAGGCAAGATGCCCGGTTCCTTTATCGTCGTTTGCACAATCGGCCTTTTTATCTCACGCTGTCCGTCGCGGTGGATGCGAAAAACGGCCGCGGTCGGAAGACTTTCCTATCGCCATGAACCTTTCTGTTGATCGACTAAAGGGCCGTATCGATCGGGGTGTCGTTTAGGGGGGATGTCTTTAGCGGATAGTGGTTCGTGCTTCTTAATGGATCGCAGACTCATCCTATCAGGGAAATCCGTCAAAGTCAAGGAATTGTTTTTAGCTTATTTCACCCGCACCGGATAGGGCGGCCGCTCGGGCTTGGGCGGCGGGTTCTTCTTGAGCAATTCCATCACGACTTCGATCGCTTTTTCCAGTTGCGGGTCGCGGCCGGCGATGACCAGGGCGGGCGTCTGCTCGACCTCGATGTCGGGCGGCACGCCCTCGTTCTCGACGATCCAGCCGTCCTCTGTCCAGATGGCCAGGTTCGGGGCGGTCACGCCGCCGCCGTCCATGAGCACCGGAAAACCGAGCGTCCCCACCAGCCCGCCCCAGGTCCTCTTGCCGATGAGGGGGCCGAGGCCGAACTTGCGGAACATCCAGGGCAGCATATCGCCGCCCGAGCCGGCCGTCTCGTCGATGAGCATCACCTTCGGCCCCTGGATCGAGGCGCTGGGCGTCTTGAGGTCCGCGCCGTAGCGCATGTGCCAGTATGCGCTGACCGGCTTGCGGAGATGGTCGATGTAGTAGTCGGCCACCAGGCCGCCGCCGTTGAACCGCTCGTCGACGATGATGGCCTCCTTGTGGGCCTGGGGGAAGAAATAGCGCTTGAAGTAGGTGTGGCCCTGGGTCGTGGTGTTGGGCACGTAGACGTAGGCCACGCGGCCGCCGGTAGCCTCCTCGACCTTCCTCAGGTTGCCCTCGACCCAATCACGGTTTCGGAGAGCGGACTCGCTCTCCAGGGGCACGACCTTGGCCGTCCGGGCGCCCCGGCCCGAGGGGTCGGGGCCGACGGTGATCTCGACGATCTTGCCGGCCGTGTTTTCAAAGAGGCTGTAGACGTTCTCCGGAAAACGCAGCTCCCTTCCGTTGACGGCCAGCAGGTATTCCCCGGCCTTGACGTCCACGCCCGGCTCGGTGAGGGGCGAGCGGAGCTCGGGGTTCCAGTTGAGTCCGCCGTAGACTTTCTTGAAGCGGAACCGCCCGTTTTCCACGGCGAAGTCGGCGCCGAGCAGGCCGCCGGGGACGGTCTTCGGCTGGGCGGCGCTGTCGCCGCCGCCGACCCGGTGGTGGCCGACCGCCAGCTCGCTGCACATCCACTGGATGAGCCGGTTGAGGTCGCCGCGGCAGGCGAGGTGGGGGAGGAAGACCGCGTACTTCCCGCGCATGGCCTTCCAGTCCGCGCCGTGCATGTTGGCCGCGTAGAAATAATCGCGGTTGATGCGCCAGGCCTCGTGGAAGATCTGCTCCCACTCGGACCGGGGTTCGATGCGGACCTCGACGGCCTCGATGTTGAGCTTGCCCTGTCCGGGCTGGGGCTTCGCCCCCGAGGCGACGATGAACCAGGAGTCCCTCAAGAAGTAGAGGATTTTCTTTTTGTCGCCGGAGAGGAGGTAGCCGCTGACCTCGGGAATCTGGACCTCGCTCTTGCGGTCCTTGAAGCTGAAGCGATGAAGCGTCGCGCCCGGCGGGGCGCCGAAGGGCCCGGCTCCGGCCGCCGCGGGGCTCTCCAGGTAGTACAGTTGGCCTTCCTCGCCGGGCTGCAGGCTCCGGTAACTGCCGGCCGGAAGGGGCAGGGCCTGGATCCTGAGCTCGAGGCCCTCGATGTCGATGGCGAACGGCTCGGCCGGCTTCTTCGGCGCTTCCTTGGCCTTGTCCTGAGCGGGCGCCTTCTCGGGCGCGGCCGCGGCTTCCTCGTCGCTCTCCCTGGCCAGGGGGGAGGGGATGCCTTTCCTCAGGGTCAAGACGTAGATCGAGCTCGTCATCCGCATGTCGGCGCTCGACTGGTCGAACCACTGCTTGACCGGGCCGGCGTCGGTCGAGGCCAGGAAGTAGAGGTATTTTCCTCCGGCGTCGAAGACGGGCTCGGCGACCTCGCTCAGCCCGTCCGTGACCGGGAAGGACCGGTTCCTCTCCAAGGAATAGAGGAAGACCTTTTGGATGTAGGTTTGGGTGCTGAGCGTGTAGACGATCCACTTTGAGTCGGGCGACCAGGCCGAGTGGATCGTCCTGGCCCGGCTCGGGCCGAGCTGGTGATCGGAGCCGATCTTCGTGACGGCGCCCGTCTCCAGGTCCAGGAAAAAGAGGCTCCAGGAGTTGTCGGCGTAGGCGATCTTCTTGCCGTCCGGCGACCAGACGAACGAATCGTAGAAGCCGGATCCCTCGAGCTTGAGCTTGCGGACCTCGCCCCGTCCGTCCTGACTCCGGACATGGAGCGCGTATTCGCCCGAGGCGTCCGAGACATAGGCCACGGTCTTGCCGTCCGGAGACCAGACCGGCGAACGCTCGTGGACGCCCGGGGTCAGAGTGATGTTCCTCGGGTCGCCTTTTTCCGCGGGCACGGTGACGATCTCGCCGCGGAATTCCAGGACCGCCCGGGCGCCCGAGGGCGAGAGGGATGCATTCCGGATCCAGCGCGCTCCCTTGACGTAGCGCTCCCGAAGGTCGGGGAGGTCGGCGGCCAGGCCGAAAGAGAGTCGGGTGCTCGTCCCGCTCTCGGGGTCGAGGAGGTGGAGGAGTCCGGCCTGCTCGTAGATGATCTTCCCGCCGCCTGCCGAGGCGTTGAGCACGGGGAAATCGCG
>VGJG01000192.1 GCA_016867615.1 Candidatus Aminicenantota bacterium
ACGTCGTAGACCCCGCCGTTCTCCAGAAGCACGTACATGGCGGGGTTGAAGTTGGGAAGCTGGCTGGCGTTGAACCCGCCGTAGCCGTAGAGATAAGCGGGCGCCCGGCCGTCTCTCTGGAATCCCTTCTTGTGGACGAGGAACATCGGCACGCGGGTGCCGTCCTTGCTGGAGTAGAAAACCTGGTTGACTTCGTATTCCTCCGGCTTGACCTTGACCTCGGTCTCGCGGAAGAGACGCGAGGAGCCCGAGGCGATGTCATACTGGTAGATGGCCGGGGGATGGGTGTAGGAGGTGAACGTATAGAAAGTGAAGGCGTCGTCTCTCCGGCCGCCGAACCCGCGGGCCGTGCCGAGGGTGGGGAGGGCGATCTCGCGGACCGGACGGCCCTTCAAGTCGAGCTGGTAGGCACGGGAGGCGGCGTCTTTCAGGTAGGTGCAGAACAGCTGCCCGCCCGTGGCCTGGGCCGAGAGAAGAACCTCGGGCTTCTCGGGAACGAGTGTTTGCCAGTCCTCCGGGTCGGGTTTCCTAGGGTCGGCCAGGACGACCCGTTTGTTGAGGGCCTGGAAATTGGTCAGGAGGAGGAAGGAATCGCCGACGTTGTCGATGACATTCGTGTCGAACTCGAATCCGCGGACGAGCGGCTTGAAAACGCGGGATTTTTTTCCGAGGTCAAGGTAGTGCAGCTCGTTCCCGTGAGTGCCCTCCGAAAGGGAGAGGATAAGGTTTTTTTCATCCTCGGTGATCCAGACGTTCTTATAGCGGAGGGGGTGCTCGCGGTCTTCATAAATCAGGACATCCTCTTCCTGGGGCCGGCCGAGCTTGTGGAAGTAGATCTTCTGGAAACGGCTGAGCCCCTTCAACTCCTCGCCCGGAGCCGGGGCGTCGAAGCCGCTGTAGTAGAAGCCTTCCTCCCCGGTCCAGGAAGCGCCCGTGAACTTGACCCACTTCAGCCGGTCGGGAAGCTCCACTTTGGAGGCCACGTCCATGACGCGGATCTCCTGCCAGTCCGACCCGGCCTCGGAGCGCGAGTAGGCCGCGTACTTGAAATTCCTGGAGAACCCTATGAGGTTGACCCGGACCGTCCCGTCGGGGGACATGAGGTTGGGGTCGAGGAAGACCTCGGGTTCCCCCTCGAGCCCTTTCTGGACGTAGATCACGGACTGGTTCTGCAAGCCGTCGTTCTTGCTGAAGAAGTAGTGGTCCCCGGCCTTTTGAGGGGCCGAATAGCGGGGATAGTTGTAGATGTCCGTCACGCGCTGCCTGATTTTTTCACGGAAGGGGATCCTCTCCAGGTAGGAGAAGGTCACTTTGTTCTGCTCTTCGACCCAGGCTTTGACCGCCGGAGCTTGGTCGTCCTCGAGCCAGCGGTAAGGGTCGGCCACTTGGGCCCCGAAATAATCGTCCACCTGATCGACCGCGGCGGTCACGGGGTAGACCGGGACTTCGGTCTTCTGACAGGAGAAGACGAGGGCGAGGCACAACAGGCATAGGGTTAAAACAGCTGCTTTCTTCATGCGTCACTCCTCCGGGCCCCGGCATTCGGCCTGAGGCCTCTGACGGAGCCAAAAAAAAATAAGGAGGCATTATAACAGAAGGCTGTCCGCCATTCACCGTCCTGCGGCGCTGTGGCGATGTCGGCCGCCTGTTGAATTTAGGGGAGGTTTATGCTAGTATCTCCCGACCCCCATGGCCACAAAGAAAAAGACCGCGACACCCAAGAAGAAAGAGGAACAGCCCTTCGTTTCGACGCTGGGCAACATCGACAGCAAATTCCGTTTCGTCCATCTGGCCTCCAAGCGGGCCAAGTCCCTCCTCAGAGGGGCCAAGGTCAGGGCCAGGGCGAAGACCAAGAACCCCATCCGCCTGGCCCAGGTCGAGGTCAAGGAAGGCCTGGTCGATTTCCGGGTTCTGCCCGTCTCTCCCGAGGAGATCCTGGAGAGGGAAGACCGCTCCTTCCTGGGAGGCGACGGGGTGGGCGCCGTCGAGCTGGAGGCCGACGACGCCATGGACATCGAGCCCGAAGAGGAGGAGCCGGCCGGAGAGGAAGAGAAGGAAGAAGAGTTCGAAACGGAGCTTCCGGAAGGGCTCGCCGAAGGGGAAAAAGAAGATTAGGCTCTGCCCAGGATTTCGACGTAGGACTTTTTGATCATCGTCCGGGCCGGGATGCCCAGTTTTCTCGCCAGGGCCGTGATCCGGTTCCGCTCCCCCTCGAGCTCGACGTAGTTGCCTTTCTTCGTCTCGTCCAGGCAGATGCGCACCCGGTCGAGCTTCAAGACGGCGCGGTGCTTCGAGTAGCTGAGGACGGGGACAAAACCCAGGGCGCCGAGGATCTTTTGCGCCTGCTTGGGTTTGCGGACCTCCGTCTCGAACTCCTGACGGACCTTGAAGCGCCGTGATTTGAGGGGAGGGCCCTTGAAGGTCAGGTCCGCCTTCCGACCCCGCGTCCTGAGCCGGAGCGCCTCTCGGCGGAGGGTGAGGTCCCCTGTACGGAAGTCGTACAGTGTGTTTTCCTCGAAGTGGCGTTCCTGAAGGACGACGGCGCCCATTTTCAGGAGCCGGACCCGGAAGGCCTCCAGGTCGGCCGTGGGGACTTTGACCTCGGTCTCAAGCATGGCTGGGGGGGACTATCGATCCCTGTGGAGAACATATTCGGCCAGCAGGGCGAGGCTCCGGCGGTGGGCTCCCTCGGGGAATCCGTCGAGGGCGGCGATGGCCCGGCGGCTGAATTCCTCGGCCCGTCCACGGGAGATTTCAAAGGACTGTCCGGAGCGGACCCATTCCAGGATTTCCTCCCTCGCGGCCGGGTCGGATTTCGCCCGGGAGAGCAGGCGGCGGACCCTGTCCCGGCCCCCGCGCCCGTCGCGCCGAACGGAGTCGATGAGCGGCAGGGTCACCCGTCCTTCGGCCAGGTCGGAAAGCGCCGGCTTGCCCATGGTTTTCTCGTTGCCGGTGTAGTCCAGCAGGTCGTCGATGATCTGAAAACTCATCCCCAGGCAGGTTCCGTATTCGGCCAGCGCCTCCTCCCGCGCGGCGGAGGACCCGCCCAGGATCGCTCCGATGCGGCAGGCGGCGGAAAACAGCGAGGCGGTCTTGTGATCGATGATATCGAAGTATTCGCTCTCCGTCAGCCCCAGGTTGCCGCTCTGCCGGTACTCGGTCAACTCGCCCTCGATCATCCGGACCGAGACGTCGGTCAGGATGCGCGTCAGACGCTCCAGGCGGCTGGTCAGGGACAAGGCCAGGGATTTGATGTACAGGAAATCGCCGATCAGGACGGTGATGTTGGGCCCCCACTTGACATGGACCGTGCTCCGGCCCCGCCTCGTGTCCGAGTCGTCGATGATGTCGTCGTGGAGCAGACTGGCCGTATGCAGGAGCTCGACGAGGGAGGCGCACAGGATGGCCTCGTTCCCTCCCCGGCCGCCGGAAATTCCCGTGCAGAGCAGGACCAGGGCCGGACGGATCCTCTTGCCCGTATTTTTGAACACGTAAGAGCCGATATCGGAGATGAGGGGATTGGGGGTGCGGGTGATCCGGCGGAGCTGTTTTTCCACGTCCTGGAGCTGACGCCCGATGTGGGCATAGAGACGCCTGAGGTCGGCCTGCCGTCGGACGCTGGCTTTGATGGACTCTTTCGGTTTCACGTTGACCCGATGCCGCCCTATCTTAGCATGGACGGGGCCCTTTTCAAACTCCCTGGAAGCGTCCCCGGGGGGTTCAAAGCGCCGTCCCGGCCGGGCCGAACAGGCGGCGGTAATTTCCGGAGGTCGCTTCCGCGATCCTCTCGGGGGCGAGGCCGAGGAGGCCGGCGAGGACTCCGGCGACCTCGGCGACGAAGCGGGGCTCGTTGCGCTTGACCCGACCGCGGTGGGGAACCGGGACGAGGAAGGGGGAGTCGGTTTCAACGAGGAGCCGGTCGGCCGGGACGCGCCGGGCCGTCTCCCGCAGAGATCCCGCGCCGGGAAAGGTCAGGATCCCGGAGAAGGACAGGAAATAACCCATGGCGACCAGGCGCTCGGCGAGGAGCCGGTCTCCGGTGTAGCAATGGAAGACGCCCCGCGTTTCGACGCCCAGATCGGCGAGGATGTCGGCCGCTTCCTGGCCGGCCTCCCGGGTGTGGATGATGAGGGGCAGGCCGAGCTCTCCGGCCAGGGCCGCCTGGGCCCGGAAGGCTTCGCGCTGCGCCCCGGGAGGGGAGAGGTTGTAGTGGAAATCGAGGCCGACCTCGCCCAGGGCGCAGATCTTCTTCTCGGCGGCGAGCGCCCGCAGCGCGTCCAGATGCTCCGCCCGAAAGCGCGAGGCAACGTGGGGGTGGACGCCCGCGGCCGCCGCGATCTTCGAGAACCGTTCCGTCAGCCCGAGAGTCACCTCCAGGCTTCGGCCGCTCGTCAGTTCGGCGGGGCAGAGAATCCCCCCCAAGCCGTGCTGGAATGAGCGCTCGACAACCGACTCGCGG
>VGJG01000193.1 GCA_016867615.1 Candidatus Aminicenantota bacterium
ACTTTTTCCATCCGCTCACAGTCCTTGTTCCCGGCTCGGATAAATTCGATAAAGATCGGGACGTTGGCGAGCACGGCGGCCTTTTTGCCCTCCTCGAAACTGTTTCTCCACTCCGCCTCCGCCTCCTCGTCGTCCGCCGCGACCAACAGGCCCGGCCAGGCGACCCAGAGACCCAAAAGCAGCTTGGCGAGTTTGCGATGGCTCATGGAAACGTCCTCCTATCGAAAGCCAGTTCCTGGTTAGGCGTTGGAAACCAGGTCCCTATTCTGGGCGGAGACCCGTTCGTTCGCCGGCTCCCCTCACGCTATCCGCCCCGCTTCAGGAGGAGAACGATGACGACGATCAGGAGAATGACGACGGCGGTCAGAACGGCCACCAGCAGGGGGCGGTTCCCCGCGGGTCCGCCCGCCTCGAACGCTTCCTCAGGCGCTCCGGCGGGCGACGGCCTCGGATGGGGCCGTACCGGCTCTTGCGGAGCCTCGGACGGAGCGTCCTCGTCCGGGGTCGCCTTGAGGGCCGGCATCCGCATGCTGGACCTGGAGCTCGGGACCCGCGCCGACTTGGGCGGCTTCCCCACGACCACGCGCTCCAAATCGCCGACCAGCTCCTGACAGGTCGCATACCGGTCCTGCGGGTCCTTCGCCATCATCTTCCCGATGATGACACAGATATCGTCGGAAATCTCGGGGTTGATCTCCTGCGGCGAGGGGAGTTGCTCCTCGATGTGCTTCATCATCACGATGGCCGCGCTCTTGCCCTCAAAGGGCGGCCGGCCCGTCAGCAGGTGGTAGAGCGTCGCTCCCAGCGAATAGATGTCCGAGCGGTCGTCCAGGTCCATCCCGCGTGCCTGTTCCGGGCTCATGTAGTGCGGCGTGCCAATCGTCATGCCGGCCTGGGTCACGGAGCTGTCCAGCTCCTCTTTGGCCAGGCCGAGGTCCGTGAGCTTAATCGCGCCGTCCCGGGCAATCATGATGTTGTCCGGCTTGATGTCCCGGTGTTTGATGTTGAGCGAGTGCGCGTGGGCGAGCGCCTTGCCGATCTCCGCGCCGACCCGGATGGCTTCCCGTTCCGGCAGGCAGCCCTGCTGGTCAAGGATTTCCTGGAGGGTCCGCCCGTCCACGAATTCCATGGCGAAGTAGTAGTAGCCGCCCTGCTCCTTGGGCGCCTGGCCCGCGTCCACGAACTCGATGATATTGGGGTGGTTCAGCCGCTTGGCGTTCGTGTACTCCCGTTTGAACCGCTCCAGGTACTTCCGGTCTTCCTGGAACTTGCGGAGGAGGACCTTGATGGCGACCTCGCGGCCCGAGGAGAGTTGCACGGCCTTGTAAACGACGCCCATGGCGCCTTCGCCGAGCTTGGAGACCAGCTTGAAATCCCCGATCTGCGTGATCTTCTTCTTGGCCTTTTTCTCCTTTTCGTCCTCGTCGCCGACCGCGACCAGCATCCGTTGGAGCTGGGCCGTCTGGGCCGAGGAGAGCAGGCCCAGCCCCATCGCCGTCTGGTGGATCAGGGCGCTGGACCCCCGTTTCTCCACGGCCTGATGGGCCTCATAGATTTGCTTGGCCTGATCGGCGTTGATGAACCGGGCCTTCACGGCCGTCAGCAGGAAATTGACATCAGCTCGGGTAGGCATGGCAAGGTTTTTGACTGCTGGGATGGACGGAACAACGCCTTTCAGCCCTCAGCCGGCCTCCGCCATCCCAGACCATCATAATGGACATCCCGCAACACGACAATAAGGAAGACCCGGAACAGAGTGCTGGCCCGGTGGGAAAATTGATCCGCTTCCCGTGCAGATTTTTTAGACGAACGAGCCCCGCTGTTGCGATTTTCACGGGTTGGCCCGGAACTTAAAGTCGTTTCTCAGCGCCCCTTTTAGCTTCTTAAGTCCTTGTATTCAATAGGGTTAGCGATCAAAAACCGCCGTCCGGGCCGCCCCGCTCGACCCGGACCCGACAAACAGCCGCCCGAACCGAACCTGCTCCCCGTTCATGGTATCCGATTTGCACCGATTTTCCCGGCCCAGCTCCCGGGAAACCGCCGGGAGCGCCGTTTTAACGACCCAGACAGGACTCGCCCATGCTTGAAGGACCCGGATTCGACAAGAATTTCGCCCTGCTGGAGCAGTTGATGACCATCGCCTCCAACAAGCAGAAGGTCATCGCCAACAATATCGCCAACGTCAACACGCCCGGCTTCCGCCGCAAGGAACTGAAGTTCGAGGAAGAATTCCTGAAGGCGGTCGAGGAGAACGACATGGAGGCGGTCCGGCAAGTCGAGGGAAAGGTCGTTTACTCGGACGACCCCACCCTCCAAAACGACGGGAACAACGTGGACATCGACAAGGAAATGGGGCTGATGAACCGGAACTCGCTGGCCTATTCCCTCTATACCCAGCTCTACGCCAAGAAACTGGACATGCTTCAGTTGGCCATGCGGTCAACCTAGCCCTGAAAAAGCCTCGAATCGGGAGACGAACGAACCATGCCTCTGGACGCCCTCTTTAACACCCTGAAAGTCAGCGGAACCGGCACACGAGCCCAGCGGCTGCGCATGGACACCATTGCCAGCAACCTGGCCAATATCAACACCACCCGAACCGCGGAAGGCGGCCCCTACCGCCGGCAAGTGCCCGTGTTTGAGGAGGTTTTTGATGAGATGCTCCGCAGCGAATATGATCCGCGGGAGGACGTCTTCAACGGCGTCCAGGTCGCCGGAGTCGTCCCCGCTCAGAAACCCTTCAAACAGGTCTATGACTGTGGCCACCCGGACGCGGACAAAGACGGTTACGTGACCGTGCCGAACATCAACGCCATGGAGGAGATGACCAACCTGATCGACGCTTCCCGTGCCTACGAGGCGAACCTGTCCGTCATACGCAACACTCGACAGATCATCAGTGAGACGATAGGCTTATTGCGGCGAGGTTGATGCCCGAATTTCCCGTTTCTGGGTCTTTTCTCACTTAACTCTTTATTCCACAACCCTTTAACTCACAAAACGACGCGTGGTAAACCATGGCTGATTCATCGTTTCAACCCATCTTGCCGAACTCAATAGGGCCGGTGGCGCCGCCACCCGGCTCGAAACCGCCGTCCGCCCCGGCGACAACGGGCGGGCCGTCGTTCCGCGAGGAACTGGACCTGGCGCTCGGCCAGTCGCAGCCCAGCACCGAAGTCCCGGCGCAGGCTCTGGCCACGGACCAGCGCATCAACGAACTTCGGGCGGACCTCGACCAAATCCGGCGCCGCGTCACGGAACTCCAGGCCTTCCAGGCACACGCCGCACGGCTCTATCAGCAGCAGATGAGCAGTCTGGCCGGTTCCTGAGAGCCGACCGTTGTAGTTAAGTCCTTGTCTACAAAGAAGTTAGGACAATGTCTGAAATCTTCAACATCCAACTGCCGTCCGTCGAGCCGCCCCGGTCACCGGGCAAGACGCTGATTACCAAGGCACCCGCCGCCCCCGCGGAAAAGAGCTTCGGCCAGACCTTGAGCAGCTTCGTCAAAGACATCAACGACGTGAGCGGCCAAGCCGACAGGGCCATCGAGGACGTGGTGACGGGCCGGACCGAACACCTGCACGAGGCCATCATCGCGGTCAACAAGGCCGAGCTTTCCTTCCGCTACATGATGGAAATCCGCTCCAAGCTGCTCCAGGCCTACCAGGAAATCCAGCGGCTCCAGATGTAGGAAGAATGGTTGATGGTTGATGGGGAATGGGGAATGGCCATTAACCATCAACCATTCCTCCATCCCCCATCAACCATCAACCATTCCTTAACAGCCGCTCTGAACGTTTCCGCCAAGGACCGGCCAAGACTTCAAGCGGTGTCTCATTTACGTTTCACGTTTTACGCTTTATTCTGGCGGCCCCGCGGCCAGCCTAAGTGCTTGCGCTGCAAGGAGATAGCCCCAGCTCCCAAGGGGGTGGAAGCCCCCCACCTCCCGCCCCTTTTCGGCCAGGCTAATCTTTGAATGAGCAGGGCGATAATCTCTGTGCCTTCGGGGGTAGGACCCGCAACGCAGGCCGAGTTTCCCTCAAAGGTGCCCCGCAAGTTGGCTGCTTGCGGGCACGATGTCCCGACCGAAAGCCGGGGCATCGCTCTCCTGATTACGGCTGGGAATTCTTGATGCCGGTCTCACCTTAGACCAGCCGGTATCCCGACAATTCAGTTCCGGAAAGTTCACAGGCCAGCGTCTGTGAGGCACAAGCGGCCCGTCTGAAGCCCCGCAACAGGCTGCAGACGAATCGTTTGAGGTCACGCCTGCGATGCGCCCTGCGCTCAGGGCGAGAGGAGATTTGGGTCAAACGGAGAAGAAGGAACCGAAATCATGTTTAACCTCGTGAACGTTGCGAATATTTTCTCGGCGGGCATCTCCTCGTCCTCTCAGATGGAAGGACGAGAGCAGTTTGCCCTTTCCCAGGGCTGGCG
>VGJG01000194.1 GCA_016867615.1 Candidatus Aminicenantota bacterium
CGAAAACGCCCAGCGGGCCGTTCCAGAAGACGGTCTGGGAACGGGAGATCACCCGGCTGAAGGCCGCCACGGTCCGGGGACCGATGTCCACGGCCATAAGGTCGTCGGGCAGGGGAAAGGCCTCGGCCGTACCGGAGCTTTCGGCCCGCTCCGGGGATTCCGCCAGGACATGGTCCTCGGGGAGGAGCAAGCGCACCTTCTTCTCCTCGGCCATGGCCAGGATCGAGCGGGCCGTGTCGAGCTTGTCGTTCTCGACGAGCGATTTTCCCACTTCCAGGCCCCGGGCCTTGAAGAAGGTGTAGGCCATGGCCCCTCCGATGAGGATGTCGTCCGTCTTGTTCAACAGGTTTTCGATGACCGGGATCTTGTCCGAAACCTTGGCTCCGCCCAGGATGGCCGTGTAGGGCTTCCTGGGGGTCCGGAAGGCGCGGCTCAGATAATCCACTTCCTTCTCCAGAAGGCGTCCGGCCGCGGCTTCTCCGACGTGGCGGACGACGGCCGCCACCGAGGCGTGCGCCCTGTGGCAGGAGCCGAAGGCGTCGTTGACGTAGAAGGCGGCGCCCCGGGCCAGTCGTCCGGCGAAGTCGTCGTCGTTCGCCGTCTCGGCGGCATGGAAGCGGACGTTCTCCAGCAGGAGGATGTCCCCGTCCCGGAGGCTTTTCCTGGCCGACTCGGCCGCGGGGCCGATGACCTCTTCCGAGAACCGGACTTCCTTGCCCAAAAGCTCGGAGAGGCGCGCGGCCACGCCCCGGAGGCTGAGCTTGGGAACCGCCTGGCCCTTTGGCCGGCCCAGGTGGGAGCAGACCACCAGCCGGGCCTTTCTGCCCAGAAGCTCGTTCAGCGTCGGGAGCGAGGCCCGGAGGCGCGTGTCGTCCCGAATGCGGCCCGCCTCGTCCAGGGGGACGTTGAAATCCACCCGGACCAGAACGGTCCGGCCTTCAACCGACAGGTCGGAGAGCGATTTCATCTTTCAGGAGGCGATGCGCTTGACCAGGTCCAGGAGACGGCAGGAGTATCCCCATTCGTTGTCGTACCAGGCCAGGACCTTGAGGAGGTTGCCGTCCGTGACCTTGGTGTATGGGGCGTCGACGATCGCGGAGTGGGGATTGGACAGGAAGTCGACCGACACCAGGGGCTCCTCCGAGTATTGAAGAATGCCCTTCAGCGGGCCCTCGGACGCGGCCTTGAAGGCGGCGTTGGCCTCCTTGTCCGTCACGGGCCTTTTCATCAGGGCCACCAGGTCCACGAGGGACACGTTGGGCGTCGGGACCCGGATGGCGATGCCGTCGATGCGGCCCTTGAGCTCGGGAAGGACGAGCCCCACCGCCTTGGCCGCGCCGGTGGTGGTGGGGATCTGGCTGACCGCGGCCGCCCGCGCCCGGCGCAGGTCCTTATGGGGTTGGTCCAGGATGCGCTGGTCGTTGGTGTAGGCGTGGATGGTGGTCATGAACGCCTTCTCGATGCCGAAGGACTCGTGGAGGACCTTGGCCACGGGCGCCAGGCAGTTGGTCGTGCAGGAGGCGTTGGACAGGATGTGGTGCCGGTCCTTGTCATAGACACGGTCGTTGACGCCCATGACCACGGTCAGGTCCGGGTCGTCCGCCGGCGCGGTGAAGACGACCTTCTTCACCCCGCCGCGCATGTGCTTCCGGGC
Source organism: Candidatus Aminicenantota bacterium (assembly GCA_016867615.1). Taxonomy (GTDB): domain Bacteria; phylum Acidobacteriota; class Aminicenantia; order Aminicenantales; family JAFGAV01; genus JAFGAV01. The sequence continues at coordinate 1,655 of VGJG01000194.1, forward strand.
GTCTTCGGCCTTCTTGAACAGTCCCGTGGCTTCGAGGACGACCGTCAGGTCCTGGTCCGGCCAGGGGATGGCGGCCGGGTCCTTCTGGGAGTGCACCCGAACGGGCTTGCCGTCGACCAGGATGGAATCGGGCGTGCTCTTGACGTCCGCGGCGAAGACACCCAGGATGGAGTCGTACTTAAGGAGATGGGCCAGCGTTTTGGCGTCGGTGATGTCGTTGACGGCCATGACTTCCACGGCGGGATCCTTGAAGGCCGCTCTATAGAAGTTCCTGCCGATGCGGCCGAAACCGTTGATGCCGACCTTGATGCTCATATGATTCCTCCTGATGTATGATGGCGGTTCCTTATACATAGCATAAATGCGGAGACGGGGCAACGCTTGCCGGGAAGGTTAGAAAGCGGGCGGCGCGGAGGATACGAGAAACTTTTGGATATGCTCCTCGGCCCGGAAAAGGTCGGGAACGACAATGTCGGCGGCGCCGAAGTCCTGATGACGGCTGTATTCCGAGGGCACGGCGACGACATGGCATCCGGCCCGCTTCCCGGCCAGGGCGCCGTTCTCGGAATCCTCGAGGACGACGCACGCGGCGGGCGGAAGTCCCAGGCCGTTGCAGGCGGCGAGGAAGATCTCCGGGTCCGGCTTTCCCTTCTTTATTGAGTCCGAGGGAAGGAGCAGGTCGAACTTTTCGCGGATACCGAGCCGGTCGACGACGATGTCCAGGAGTTTCCGGCTCGCGCCCGTGGCCACGGCCATTTTCAGTCTTCCGAAAAAGGCGTCGAGGATATGGCCGAGGCCGGGCATGGGCCTCAGGTCCTCCGCCAGAAGGCGGCGCATGATGGGCGTCCTCAACGCCAGGGCTTCCTCGGAGGTCAAGGGCAGGCCGAGCTCGCGGACGAATATTTCCATGCTTTCCACGCCCTTGCGGCCCATCATGCGCCCCAGGAGCGCGTCGGAGGCGACCTTCCCGAAGCGGAAGGCGAGCTCCCGCTCGGCCTGGAAATACAGCCGTTCGCTGTCGATCATCAGCCCGTCCATGTCGAAGATCAGTCCCTTCATGGTCTTCTCCTTTTCTTCCCGCTGGGGGTCCGCCGATGGCGGAACGGATTCTCCGGAGCGAATCCGAAATCTCTCGACCGCCGGAAGATCGCCCCAGAGACCGGACGGGTTTCATGCGGCCGGCCTCCCCTCATGAAATGGCGGCAAGGCGAGAGCCCATCATTTTAGTGGGGTTTTTTCCGGGACGCAAACGGCCGACGGCCTTCGTCCGGTTGACGGCAGTCGGACATGCCCCGCGGTTTGGCGTGGGGTCATTGACTCTCCCGGGCGGCTATAGTAGATTTCGATGACATCCGATAGCCAGCCGGCGAACACCGCCGATCGGGGAGCGAGCATGAAGGTCCTGACCTCGGTTCAGATGAGGGACGTCGACCGCAAGACCATCGAGGAGATCGGCATTCCGGGCGCCGTGCTCATGGAAAACGCCGGCCTGCGCGTCGCCGCCGCCGTGCGGGGCGTTTTTCCCGAGAAGGAGGGGCTGGAGGTCGTCGTCGTGGCGGGCAGGGGCAACAACGGCGGCGACGGCTTCGTGGCCGCCCGGCATCTTCATGGCGACGGGTATGCGGTCGCGGTGATCCTCCTCGGCCGGGTCTCGGATCTGAAGGGCGACGCCCTTCTCAACGCGCGGATCTGCCGGAACGTGGGCGTTCTCCTGGTCGAAGCGCCCGACGCGGCCTCCTGGTCGAAGAGCAGGCGACTCCTCCGCGGCGCCGGCGCGGTCATCGACGCCGTGTTCGGGACGGGGCTGGTCAAGCCGGCCGAGGGGCTGAACGCCCGGGTCATCGAGGACATCAACGGCAGCCCGGGGCTGAAAGTTTCCGTGGATGTCCCCTCGGGATTGTCCTCGGATACGGCGCGGCTCACGGGTCCCGCCGTACGCGCCGACATGACCGTCGCCCTGGCCGCTCCCAAGATTTGCCATGTGCTCCCCCCGGCGGAGGGGCATGTCGGCGTCCTGGTGATCGCCGACATCGGAATCCCTAAATTCCTGTTGGAGAGCGACGCGCACCTGCTGGAGATGGCCGAGGAGGCGGGCGTTCTCGGACTTTTCAAAAAAAGAATACGCGACTCGCACAAGGGGACTTACGGCCACGTGCTGGTGATCGGCGGATCCAGGGGCAAAGCGGGAGCCGCCGCCCTGGCCGGGATGGCCGCGCTCAGGTCGGGAGCGGGGCTGGTAACCGTGGCCGTGCCGGAAAGCTCCCTGCCGGCCGTGGCCCGCACCATGGCCGAGCTCATGACCGAGCCCCTGCCGGAAACGGGGGAAAAGACCGTCTCGCCTGAAGCCGTGAAGCGCGCCCTGGAGTTGTGCCGCGGCAAGGACGCGCTCGTCCTCGGTCCGGGCCTGTCCGCGCATCCCGGGACATCCCTGTTCGTCCGCGCCCTCCTGCCGCGCCTCAGGCTGCCCCTCGTCCTGGACGCGGACGGCCTGAACATCCTGGCCGCGCATCGGGATCTTTTCTCCTCGCTTCCCCGTTCGACCGTCCTGACGCCGCACCCCGGAGAATTCGGACGCCTCCTGGGCCTCGAAACGGGAGACGTTCTGGAGCGCCGGCTCGAGCTCGTCTCGGAATGCGCCCGCAAGAACGGGCTGTTCCTGGTGCTGAAGGGACACAGGACGCTGACCGCCGCGCCCGACGGACGGGTGTTCATCAATTCCACGGGAAACCCCGGCATGGCCACGGGGGGTTCGGGGGATGTCCTGAGCGGACTGG
>VGJG01000195.1 GCA_016867615.1 Candidatus Aminicenantota bacterium
CCGCCCCCCCCGTCGGTCCGGCCCTGGGCCAGCACAACGTCAACATCATGGATTTCGTCAGGCAATTCAACGAGAAAACGGGCAAGATGGAAGAGGGCATGATCATTCCCGTGGAGATCACGGTCTTCAAGGACAAGAAGTTCGTCTTCGCCCTCAAGACCCCTCCCGCCTCCTACCTGCTGAAGAAGGCGGCCGGCATCGCCAAGGGGTCGGGCGCCCCCAATAAGGAGAAGGTCGGCAAGGTCACCCGCAAGCAGCTGGAGGACATCGCCCGCATCAAGCTCCCCGACCTGAACGCCGACACGCTCGAGGCGGCGGTCAGGATCGTGGAGGGCACGGCCAAAAACATGGGACTGGAGATCATCAGTGGCTAAGAGCGGAAAAAACTACGTGAAGGCCAGGGAGATCGGGGCCGGGAAGGCCGAGTTCTCCCTGGAGGAGGCGGTCGGCCTGCTGAAGAAGGCGGCCTACGCCAAGTTCAACGAATCGGTGGACATCTCCCTGCGCCTGGGGGTCAACCCCAAGTACTCGGACCAGATGGTCCGAGGCACGGTCGTCCTGCCCTTCGGCACGGGCAAGACCAAGAAGATCTGCGTCATCGCCTCCGGGGAGAAGATCAAGGAGGCCGAGGAGGCCGGGGCCGACCATTGCGGCGGCGAGGAGCTCATCGAAAAGATCTCCGGCGGCTGGATCGATTTCGACGTCGTCATCGCCACCCCGGACGTCATGCGGGGCGTGGGCAAGCTGGGGCGGATCCTGGGCACCAAGGGCCTCATGCCCAACCCCAAGTCGGGCACGGTGACCTTCGACATCAAGAAGGCCGTGGAGGAAACCAAGTCCGGCAAGGTCGAGTTCCGCGTGGACAAGACGGGCATCCTCCATTCGGGCGTGGGCAAGGTTTCCTTCCCCGAGGACAAGCTCGTGGAGAACGTCAAGGTGTTCCTCCAGGCCGTGCTGCAGGCCAAGCCCCCCGCGGCCAAGGGCAAGTACATCCGCAGCATGCACCTCAGCTCCACGATGGGTCCGTCGTTCAAGCTGTCCGAAGAGATCCTGGAGAAGTAGGAGAACCGGGATGAAGCGAGAGAAGAAAGACCTGCAGATCAAGCAGCTGTCCGAGATCCTGAGCCGGAAGGACAGCTTTTACCTCATGGATTTCACCAAGGTCACGGTCGGCCAGTCGGTCGCCCTGCGCAAAGCGCTGCGCAAGAAGTCCCACGCCTTCCGCGTGGTCAAGAACCGCCTGGCCTTGAAGGCGCTCGACGACCGGCAGCCGCCGGGGTTGAAGTCCTTCTTCCAGAAGCCGACGGCCATCGCCTACACCGACGGCGACCCGGTGGACCTGGCCAAGTCCATCAAGGAGTTCGCCGCCCAGCACAAGATTCTGTCCGTCAAGGGCGGGATTCTCCAGGGTCAGGTTTTCGGCCACCAGCGCTTCGAGGAGATCGTCAACCTGGGTTCGCAGAGGGACATGCTGGCCCGGTTCGCCTCGCTCATGGCCGCGCCCCTGACCCGAATGCTCCTGACGCTCCGGGCGCCCCTGGGCGGCCTGGGCGTCCTCCTGACGCAGCTCAAGGCGCAGCGCGGGGAGGGAGCGCAATGACCGACGGGAACGAACAATGCGGCATCCGATTCCGCAGAACATACAAGGAGGTATGAAAGTGACTAAAGAGGAATTCTTCAAGCACTTGGATAGCTTGACGGTCCTGGAGCTGGCGGATTACATCAAGGAATTCGAGGAGCGTTACGGGATCAGCGCCGCCGCGGCCATCCCGGCCTCCGCCGCCGCGCCCGCGGCCGCCCCCGCCGCCCAGGAGGAGAAGTCGGAGTTCAACGTGGTGTTGAAGTCGGCCGGGAGCAACAAGATCCAAGTCATCAAGGTCGTCCGGGAAGTCACCAGCCTCGGTCTCCGGGAGGCCAAGGACCTGGTGGACGGAGCGCCCAAGACGGTCAAGGAGAGCGTGCCCAAGGCCGAGGCCGAGTCGATCAAGGCCAAATTCGGAGAGGTGGGAGCCGTCATCGAGCTTCAGTAACCATTGAGCCATCCAGCCGGGCCCGCGATCGTCACCCCCGGGGTGATGAGGAGTGTTTTTATGCGCTTTGAGAGAACCGAATGAATAGAGAACAGGAAAACATCTACCGTCAAAGGAACGATTTTTCCAAGATCCCGGGGAAATTCCCCATGCCCGACCTTCTGGCCATCCAGAGGCAATCCTACGCGGAATACCTTCAGATGGACCTTCTGCCCGAGGAGAGGAAGGACATGGGGCTGCAGGCGGCCTTCAAGGACATCTTTCCCATTTCGGATTTCAAGGAGACGACCCAGCTCGATTTCATCAGCTATTCCATCGGCAACTGGGAGTGCACCTGCGGCCGGCTGAAGGGCGTCGAACATTCCCGGATGCGCTGTCTGAGCTGCAAGACCCTGCTGCCGGCCGGAGTCGAGCTGACGGAGAAGGAGGTCTGCCCCTACTGCGCGGCCGCGCGGAAGATCGATGTCTCCCTGTGCGAGCATTGCGGCGATTCGGTTCGGCTGAAGATGAAATACACCGCCCACGAATGCCTGCAGAAGGGGTACACCTATTCCGTGCCCCTGCGTCTCAAAGTGCGCCTCATCTCCTGGGACAAGGACCTGAACACCAAGGCCAAGAGGCTGAAGCACATCAAGGAGCAGGAGGTCTTTTTCGGGGACATCCCCCTCATGACCGAGAAGGGGACGTTCATCTTCAACGGGATCGAGCGGGTGGTGGTCAGTCAGCTGCAGCGGTCGCCGGGTGTTTTCTACCGCCCCGGAGAAGTCAAGGGCCTGTTCCTGGCCAAGATCATCCCCTACCGCGGGGCCTGGGTGGAGTTCGAGTACGACAGCAAGGGCCTGCTCTACGTCCGGCTCGACCGGAAGAAGAAATTTCTGGCCTCGGTGTTTCTCCGGGCCCTCGGTTTCGGGACGGACGAGGACATCATCCGTCTCTTCCACCCGGTGTTCAAGGTTGTGCCCCAGGAAGGCAAGCTGTATTGGGAGGTCTCCGAACACCTGGCCGGAAAGACGGCCGGCGAGGATGTCCTCGACCCCAAGTCCAAGGCCGTCCTCGTCCCCGCCCACAAGAAGATCACTCCCGAAGCGCTGGAGCGCCTGCAGGGAGGGGGGCCGGCCAAGATCCTGATCGATCCCAGGGAATTCAAGGGCGCCTTCACGCTGACCGGCATCAAGGGCAAGGTCCGGGTCAACGAGGAACTCAACGAGGTCCAGCTCGACCTCCTCGCCGGACGCGGCGAGCCGTTCGATATCTTTTTCCCCGAAGCCGACAAGGCCGGCCAGGTCATCTGCAACACCCTGAAAAAGGACCTGCGCAAGGACACCCCCCAAGCCCAGGCCGAGATCTACCGCAAGCTGCGTCCGGGCGAGCCCCACACCCAGGAGAGCGCCCAGAACCTGTTCAACAGCCTGTTCTTCAACCCCCAGAAGTACAACTTTTCCCATATCGGCCGGCTGAAGTTCAATATCAAGCTCGGCCTGAACACCCCCGCCGAGCAGAAGACCCTCTCGCCCCAGGACTACGTCGAGGTCATCAAGTACCTTCTCCAGCTCCGCCGGGGGGAGGGCATGGTCGACGACATCGACCATCTGGGAAACCGCCGTGTCCGCTCCGTGGGCGAGCTGGTGGAGAACGCCTTCCGCATAGGACTGACCCGCATGGAGAGGACGGTCAAGGAGAAAATGACCGTCACCGCCGACCTGGCCTCGGCCATGCCCCAGGACCTCATCAACTCCAAGCCGGTCATCGCCGCCCTGAAGGAATTTTTCGGGAGCTCCCAGCTGTCCCAGTTCATGGACCAGATCAACAGCCTGGCGGAGATGACGCACAAGAGGCGTCTGAGCGCCCTGGGGCCGGGCGGTCTCAGCCGGGAGCGGGCGGGGTTCGAGGTCCGCGACATCCAGGCTTCGCACTACGGACGCATCTGTCCGGTCGAGACTCCCGAGGGGCCGAACATCGGCCTGATCTCCTCCCTGAGCTGCTTCGCCCGGGTGAATCCCTACGGGTTCATCGAGACCCCCTACCGCCAGGTCAAGGACGGGCGGATCGTCGATTTCGTCCGCATCCTCCACCCCGGCGACGGGGATCACAAGGTGGGGGACGTGGTCGGGGAGGATGAGTACAAGAAGGACCTGGAGAAGCTCAAGCGGGCCGGCGCCCGGCACCTGCCCGTGACCGAGCCGGCCTGCTTCTACCTGACCGCCTGGGAGGAGGAGAAGTACAACATCGCCCAGGCCAACGCCAAGGTGGACGACCGGGGCGCGTTCCTGGCCGACCAGGTCAGCTCCCGCCAGATGGGAAACTTCAAGGTCCTGCCCAAGCACCAGCTGGATTACATCGACGTCTCGCCCAAGCAGCTCGTCTCGCTGTCGGC
>VGJG01000196.1 GCA_016867615.1 Candidatus Aminicenantota bacterium
AAGAGGAGGCTGGCGGAGCTGTACATCAAGGAGGGCGCGGCGGACGAAGCCGTGGAGATGTTGAACGAAGCGGCCGAGATCAAGCTGGACCGTCAGGACCTGAACGAGGTGGAGAAGATCCTCAGCCAGGCCGGCCACCTGAAGCGGGGGTATCTGAGGACCGCGCTCAACTCCATCGAGCTGATGAAAAGAAGCAACCGGCGGGCGGAGGCCATCGCCCTGGCCGAGGACAGCCTTCGCCATCACGCAGACAACCTCGACCTGCTCTCCCATCTGGGCGGCCTTTACCTGGAGGAGAAGCTGTTCCGCAAGGCCGAGGAAATCTTCACCCGGATGTACGAAAACAACCCCAACGAAATCAACACCCTGGTCCGCCTGGGGTACGCCCTCATCCAGCTCAACAAGCTCGACCGGGCCTACGACCTCTACGAGCCCCTGGTCAACACCCTCCTCAGCAAGAACCGCGAGGACAAGGCCGTCGGCCTGCTGGGACTGCTGGTCATGGGCCGGGAGGTATACCTTCCCGCCCTGGAGAAACTGGCGGTCATCTTCAAGTCGCGGAATCAGAGGGAGAACCTGGAGGCCGTCCTCCGGGTCCTCCTCCTGGAATACCGGGACAAGGACCTGCGCCAGAAATCGCTTGTCGTTCTCAGGGAGCTCATCGACCTCTGTCCCGACGACCCGGTCCTGGCCCGGGAATTCTCCCAGTCCGGAACCGAGACGCGCGCCAAGCCGGCCGCCCCGCCGGCGCGGGCGGAGGGGGGAACGCGTCTGTCGGCCAAGGACCGGGAGACGATCCAAGTCAACATGTCCAAGGCCGAGCTCTATCTGCAGCAGGGCTTGGTCCTCAACGCCAAGAGGATCCTGGAAAACCTCAATCTTCTTTATCCCCAGGACAAGGACGTCCGTCTGCGGCTCGAGTCGCTGAAGATGATCTCCGGCCCCGCCTCCCGGGAGGCCATCCCGAAGATCGTGGAGAGGACTTCCGTCCTCGAGCAGAAGGGGGGGCGTTCGCGCAGGGCCGAGGCCCGGCCCATGGCCGACCTGAGCTCCAAGGAGCAGGTCAGCTCCCAGGACCTGTTCTCCGGCCTGGACAGCCTGTCGCGTCCCATGGCCTTCGACGAGAGCCGCTACCCGGACCTGACCGACCGCATCGCCGAGGAGCTGGCCCTCATCGAGGCCGTCACCTTTCAGCAGCAGAAGAAGGCGACGGCCCTCGTGGAAAACCCCCTGTCGGAGATCATCCGCGATTTCCGGAGGGACGTGGACCAGAAGCTCAAGCCCTCCAGCCTGGAAGTGCGGTACAGCCTGGGCATGGCTTTCTATGAGCAGGAGCTCTACGAGGAGGCGGCCGAGGAATTCAAGCTGGCCTCAGAGGACGAGAAGCGCCGGGCGGATTGCTACAGCCTGATCAGCCTCTGCCATCGCGCCCGGAAGGATTACGTCCAGGCCCTGGACTGGCTCAACAAGGCGCTGAGCCTGGTCAAGGAGGGCACCCGGAAGTCTTACGTCCTGAAATACGAGCTCGGGACTCTGTTCGAGGAAATGGAGCAGAAGGACAAGGCCCTGGGCATGTTCTCCGAGGTCAGGAGATGGAATCCCCAGTTCCGGAACGTCGCCCGCCGCATCAAGACCCTCAAAGCCTCGGCGGGCTGAGACCGGGGGCGGCGGGAAGGCTAAAAAGCCGTTGACAAGCCGGCGGCCAGCCGGAAAAAGCTTCCCCAGGGGCTCTGGTTATAATATGTCGCCTCGGCGACGAGCCGCATGTTGCGGCGCAGGAGGTATCCGCTCCCGAGGGTGAAGGAGAAGATGTCCAGGCCGGGAGCGTCGGACACGACCCAGTTTACCAACCCCACCCCGTACCAGCGCGAGTCGTCCCCCCCGGGCAGATAGATGATCTCGGCCAGCGCGCCCCGGGTGGACAGGCCGGCCTCTACGGCCCCGACGAAATAGGGGTCGGCGTCGCGGCGCTCGAGGTATTGGAAATTGAACTCGAAGGGGGGGCTGGCGACCGTGGCGTCGAAGCCGAACATCCAAACGCTGTTCCTGAAATCCCCCAACCGTTCCTTGCCCAGAAAACCGAACCCCCCCAGGCGCATTTTTTCTCCCAGGCTCTGGGAGAGGTGGAAGGCGAAATTCTTGAAAGCGTCGTTGTCGAAATTCCGGTCGTCGTCCGCCGGCCCGATGCCCGAGCCGTTGAGGACCTCGACCGTCAGGTCGGTTCCGGTCGGCAGGCCGTAACTGAGCATCAGCCCCCGGTCGTAGGTCAGGCTGATGCCCGACAGGCCGGGACGGAGGCGGTAAACCTGGTAATCCTCCAGGGTCAGGCGAAGCTCCCTCTTGAACATCGGGTCGGAGATCTGGAACTGCCCCAGGGTCAGGGACAAGCCCGTCCCCAGCACGTCGTTGAACATGACGAAGGCGTCCTCGATGCCGGCCACGTCCCCCCGCTCGCTGAAGAAGAAATAGAAGTAATACGAGACGTTCTTGAACAGCTCCCCCCCGGAGAGGAGCTTGAGGACATAGGGCGTGTTGAAATCGAACCGGCCCGTGGCGGCGTTGTTGAAGGCCGTGAAGCCGTCGAGCCGCAGGGCGATGGGGATGTCTCGGATCAGGGACAGGAGGTCGTCGCCCGTGTCCTGAAAATAGCGCGGGGATTCCTTGTCCTCGACGACGAAACCGTTCCCGGCGAACTCCTCTCCGTAGGGCTTCAGGCGGGGGAAGGGAGCGTGGCAGGTCTTGCAGGACAGCCCGTACTTGCGGCCGAAAGCCGGCATTCCGGCCAGCGAGGCCGCCGTCGCCTGAAGGAGGATGAGGCCCAGAAGCGCCATGGGGAGTGTCTTTTTCATCTTCACTCCATACTCCTTTAGTCGAGGATCGTGACGATCGTGGAATGCGCGTTGACCTCGAGGGGCTCGGCTTCCTCGGCCGGAACGTTCAGGAAGTCGGCCACGGGTTTGACCAGCTTCTGGTAGTACAGGGTGGCGGTGACGGTCAGCGGGCCGGGGGGCAGGGTCCCGGGCAGCTTGAAGCTGCAGGTTTCCACCTTGGACTCGCGCGGACCGAAGCGGTAATCCACGCCGAAGGACTTGGTGTTCCATTGCTGGATGGTCATCCGGCCCTGGGGGTCGAAATAGGCCATGCGGAATATGCGGTCGCCCGCCGGGATCCCGTCCCGGGGGAGGCCGGCGAAATTCGGGATGTTGAGGGGGACCCCCATGTCTTGGTAGGCCAGGACGTCGGCGGCGATCGTCGTCTCTTCCCCGGGAAAGCCCTTCCTGTCGACGGGCAGATGATAGACCTTGCCCCGGGCGTCCCGGGCTTCGACATGCATCCACAGCAGGCGGTCCTCGACGGAGCCGGTGGGGAACTTGTGGCCGGTCTTCTGGTTGAAGAGGACGATGGTGAACTTGATTTTTTCCCCCGGTTCGGCCTCCCGGACGTCGGGATGGATGCGGAGCTCGACCGTGCCCCGGACCTTGCCCGGGTCGTGGGCGCCGTGGAACAGGTGCTGGCGGGCGTCGGGATATGTTTTGCCCATGGCGGCCGTTTTTCCCGGAGCGTAGGTCATATGGCAGTCGTGGCAGCGGAAGCCTTCCCGGGCATAGGGGCCTTCCTTGAATTCCAGGTGGGTGGTCTTGACCCAGGCGCCGTAGGGGCTCTTCTCATTATGGCACGTGCCGCAGAACTCGCTCGAGGCCAGAAAATCGGACTTCTGGAGGTTGTGCTCCGGGGAATTCCCGGCTCCCCGCGGGCCGTACTTGGTCTTGCCCGGGACCGAGATCCAATTGAAGTTGAAGGGAACGTCCCCCGAGAACCCGGTCACGGTGTGGCACAGGTCGCAGGAGACCGACTCGTTGGCCCGGCTGTTTTTCTCGGGAAGCGGCGGCGGAACATCTCCGGCCAGGAAGGCGATGGGAGCATGACAGCCGTTGCATCCCGCCTTGACCTCGGCCACGGCCGGGTCCTTTTCGGCGTGGGGCACGGCCAGCTTGAAGTACTCGATCTCGTCCCAGTGGTGGGTGTAGGCCTGGGACATCATGGACTGGGTCCACTGCTGGTAGAAGTCGCCGTGGCAGGAGACCCCGCAGAATCTCGGTGTCTGGTAGTCGGAGTATTTTCGCGTCCCCAGCGCTTCGTCGCCCGACTTGACGTCCTGCGGCGCAAAGGCCGCCAGGAGCAGAAGGAGAGGCACGGCCGCGAGCGCGATCGGGGGAAGGGTCCGTTTCATGATCCCTCCGTTTGTCGCCGTTTCCCAGGAGTGAATTGGTTCATTCCGTATTGCGGCCAGTGTAATGGAGTCGCCCCTCCAAGTCAAATCTCCGGGGGGCTCCCTGTCGTTCGTCGTCTCATTCCCCCCTGAGGCCTGGAAGGCGGCTTCCCTGGCCGGAG
>VGJG01000197.1 GCA_016867615.1 Candidatus Aminicenantota bacterium
AAAAGGAAAACCCGAGCATCCAGCTCCGGCGCGGCCGGTCCCGAAGAAACGTCCAACCGCCGAGAAGAGCCGTCAGCCAGAAGACCATGAAGAGGCGCCAGCCCAGGACCTGTTTCAACCCCCGCTCGGCGACCAGGTTCCAGGAGGCTGCGGCGACCTGGTAGAAGTGCTCGGGCACCGAGCCGGATTTGAGAATAAGGCCGAGGCCGAGAGGATAGAGGCAGGTCAGGGCCCCGGCCGCGAGCCGAAAGGAGAGATGCGCCTTCGGACGCCAGGAGGCGGCCATGGCCAAGCCGGCGGCTATGGGGCCGATAAAGACCGCATTGGTGCTGAAGCACAGAGCGGCGGCCTGACCGAGGAGGAGAAGCCCCCAGACCGCTTTCGCCGGGCGCGTCCCGGACATGAATTCCAGCCCGTAAGCGACCAGGAGGGGGACCATGACCGTGGCCAGCACGCCCCGTCCCTGGAAGAGCAGCACCAGACCCGAGTTGCCGTAGGTCGTTTCCGTATCGCCGTTGACCGCCAGGATCACGACGACGGCCGCCAGCCCGTAGAGCCAGGCCCGGCCCAGAAGGAGCCGCAGGAGCTTGGCCGCCGCGGCGATGAAGATCAGAGCGAAGAGAGCGGGGAAGAGAAGGTGGGCCGCGGCGATGGGCGTGATTCCGAGCAGACGGGCGGTTTGTCCCACGAGGACGTCGTATGTCCGGAACCGGTGCTGGGGGGCGATGAAGGGCAGGCCGGGGACGCCGTGGATCGTGTCCCGGCTCATCGGCCGGACTTCGGGATGATCGTGGACGTCCACGGCGACGCTGAGATAGAGCGAATCGTCGGGATGGGGGCGGTGGACGAACAGGGACATGAAGAGCGCGGCGCAGACGAGAAGAGCGAGGACGGCGGCCTCCGCGGCGCTCGGCTTGGTCGGCAGGGGGCGGATGAGCGGAGCGCTCAGGTGATGGAAGGTGAAGGCTCCCAGGTAGATCAGTCCGGCCGCCCAGAAGAGGAGGTCGTGAGAGGTCAGGGCGTAGAAGAGGGCCAGGAGAACGGCCCCGGCCAGGGCGGTCAGGTGGGGACGCTCCTCGGCCGCGTGTCCCGGGTCGTCGGGTCCCTGATCGCCCGGCGTTTTCAAGCTCTCCCTCGAAGCGCGACCGATCAGGAACAGGATCACGGCCCCCAGAACGGGAACCAGGATCGAAAGCCTGCCGAGAAGGAGGCCGTTGCCTCCCAGGAGCGCGACCGCCTGGCTGAGGACGCCCCACAGGCCGAAGAGGACCACGAACCCGTCGCAGGTCCGGTTGATGACGGCGTCGAACCCCCCTCCGTTGCCTCTCATGGGATCGGATTATAGCCGCGCCGTTTTTTCGGTGTCAAGAATTCGGCAGATAATCTACAATAGACTTTCTTCCATGAAGGCCATCATCCTCAACACGGATTCGATCCTCAACCCCGGGGACGCGGCCATCGTCCTGGCCCAGATACGGCTTCTGAGAAGGGCTTTGCCCGGCCTGGCTCTGTCGCTCACCTCCCGGACGCCGCGCCTCGACCGCGGTTTTTTCGGGCCCATGGGAGTCGCCGTGCTTGAACCCTTCCTCCCCGCGCCCAGCTTGTGGAGGGGGGCCGGCCGAAAGATCGCGGGCGTTCTGAGCCATCTCCTGAAACCGGCGCCCAAAGCGCGCCTGATCCGCGAGATCCGGACCTCGGATTTCGCCGTCAGCAGCGGCGGCGGGCTCTTTTATTCCAACCGGTCGACGATGCCCGGCCTGACCTTCTATCAAAACATCGTTCATGTCCGCCTGGCCCAGGCGCTGGGCAAGCCGGTCATTTTTTTCCCCCAGTCGTTCGGCCCGTTCTTCTCCTCCTCCGCCCGCCGCGCCGTCCTGCGCCTGTTCGAGCATCCGCGCACCGCCCGGATTTTCGTCCGTGAGACCCTGTCCTACGAATGGCTCCGCTCGCGCGTCCCGGAAGGGGTCCGAAAAAAGATCGGGCTTTGTCCGGACATGGCTCTGGGACTCGATCCGGCGCGCTCGATGGACGACGACCCGGCGCTCGCCCCTTTGCCCCGGCCGCGCCTGGCCCTGACCGTCAGGGGCTGGGATTTCCCCGAGGCCGAGACTTCCCGGCGAAGGGAGGAGCTGAAAGGGCGGTATGTCCGGACCGTCGCGGATGCCGCGCTCGGCTTCGTCTCCCGGCGGGGCGGGAGCCTGGCCGTCGTGCCGCACACGCGCGGGCCGGGGGATTTCGAGGACGACCGCATCGTTTCCGGGCGCCTATGGGAGCTTTTAGAAAAAGCCTTGCCCCAGGAGCGGCGACGGCTGATCGAGCTCCCAGGCCATGCGCCCCCGGCCCGTTTCCTGAGGCTCTACGCTTCGGCAGACTGCCTCTTAGCCACCCGGACGCATTCGGCCGTCTTCGCCCTCCTGTCCGGAACGCCCGCCGTCTCGGTTCATTATCAGCCTAAGGGCCCGGGGATCATGAGCCTGATGGGGTTGGGCGAGTTTTCATTTCTGATCTCGGAACTGAAGGCCGCCGCCCTGTCGGAGAAGCTGGAATCCGTCCTCGATCGCTGGCCCGGCCTGAGGAATCCGCTGGCCGAGCGGCTGGACGCGCTCCGTCGGGAGATCGAGGAAACGATCTGTCCCGTACTGAGTGACGTTGTCCGAGGCCGGCCATGAACATTCTGCTTGTCAATAAGTACCTGTACCCCAGGGGCGGGTCGGAAACGGTCTTTTTCAACCAGGCGGCGCTGATGGAGCAAAAGGGCCACGCGGTCTCGGTCATGGCCATGGAACACCCGCGGAACCTCGTTCCCCGCTGGCCGGCCGCTTTCGTCTCGCGGGTGGCCACCGAGGGCCGCCCGTCCCCGGCCCAGGCTCTGAGAGCGGCCGGCCGGATGCTGTATTCCTTTCAGGCCCGGCGGCGTCTCGAGGCGCTTCTAAGACGCTTCCGGCCGAATGCCGCCCATCTGCACAACATCCACCACCAGATCTCGCCCTCGATCCTTCACACCCTCCGCCTCCGGGGCGTTCCGGCTGTCATGAGCCTGCACGACCTGAAGCTGGCCTGCCCCGTCTACACCTGCCTCAGCCGCGGCCGGGTTTGCGAGCGCTGCCGGGGGGGGCGCTTCTACTGGTGCGTCCTCAGGAAATGCAGTCAGGGATCCGCGGCCAAGAGCGTCCTGGCCGCGCTGGAGATGACGCTGCACCGCTTCGTCTTCCGCTTCGAGAAGAAGGTCGACATCTTCCTCGCGCCGAGCCTTTTTCTGAAGAAAAAACTCGAGGAGATGGGCGTCCGAGCGCCGATCGTCCACCTGCCCCATTTTCTGGACGCCGAGGCGTTCACTCCCGAATTCCGCGGTCCCGACCGGCCCGCTTACATTTTTTTCGGCCGGCTCGACCGGGTCAAGGGCCTGGCCACTCTGGCCCGCGCCGCCTCCGGTCTTCCCTGGACATGCACGATCGTCGG
This sequence comes from Candidatus Aminicenantota bacterium, assembly GCA_016867615.1. Classification (GTDB taxonomy): domain Bacteria; phylum Acidobacteriota; class Aminicenantia; order Aminicenantales; family JAFGAV01; genus JAFGAV01. The sequence goes on from VGJG01000197.1 coordinate 3,460, forward strand.
CGATGGGGAGTTGCGTCCGGAGCTGGAAAAAGCGTCCCGGGCGGCGGAGCCGGGGCGGCTGCGGATCAGACCACACCTCGGCCGGGAGGCCCTTCAAGAGGAAGTCCGCCGCTCAACCTTCGCCGTCCTGCCCTCGGAATGGTACGAGAACGCACCCCTGATGGTCCTCGAAGCCTTCGCCCTGGGCAAACCGGTCGTGGGGGCGCGCATCGGCGGCGTTCCTGAGCTTGTCCGAGACGGCGAGACCGGCCTGCTCTTCGAACCAGGCGATCCCGACGACCTCCGGGAGAAAATCAAGGCCCTGGCCTCCGATCCCCGCCGGGCCGAGGACATGGGCCGCCGGGCGCGGAGGTTCGTCGCGGAGAGTTTGAACCCGGAGGGGCATTACCATAGACTGATGGACATCTATCGAAGTCTCGGGAGCTGAAATGGAAGCGGCCGTCATCGTCACCTACCGCTGCCGGCAGCGCTGCGTCATGTGCCGGACATGGAATCATCCCACCCGGCCCGAGGAGGAGTTTTCCCCCTCGCTGATCGAAAAGCTCCCGCGCCTCGCCTTCGCCAACATCACCGGCGGCGAGCCGTTCCTCCGCGACGACATCGAGGAGATCGTAGCCCGGGTCCAATCCCGGGCGCGTCGCGTCGTCGTCTCGACCAACGGCCAGCTGACCGACCGCATCCTGGACGTGGCCCGGCGGCGTCGGGGCCTGGGAGTGCGGGTGAGCCTCGAGGGGCTGTCCCGGGCCAACGACAGGCTGCGGGGCGTCGAGGGCGGGTTCGACAGCGGCCTGCGGACCGTTCTCCGGCTTCTCGATTCGGGAATGAAGGACGTGGGTTTCGGCCTCACGCTCTCGGACGAGAACGCGGACGATCTTCTCGACCTCTACCGGCTGGCCAAGCGGCTGAGGGTCGAATTCGCCACGGCGGCAG
>VGJG01000198.1 GCA_016867615.1 Candidatus Aminicenantota bacterium
GAGATTGCCGGCAAGGGCACGCTCTTCCTGGACGAGGTCGGGGACGTCTCGCCCGGCCTCCAGTCGAAGCTGCTGCGGGTCATCGAGACCCGGGACTTCATGAAGGTCGGGGGGGAGAAGGTCCTGAAGACCGAGGCGCGCATCACCGCCGCCACGAACCAGAACCTGAAGGCCCTCATCGACAAGGGGAAGTTCCGGGAAGACCTCTACTACCGCCTCAAGGTGGTCGAGATCGACCTGCCGTCCCTCCGCGAGCGGCGCGAGGACATCCCCGAGCTGGTGGCCTATCTCCTGGAGAAGATCAATCGCGAGCTGAAGAAGAGCGTGCGCAAGGTCCCCGAAGAGGTGATGAAGCTCCTGACGAGCCTGCCCTGGAAGGGGAACGTGCGGGAGCTGGAGAACGCCCTGACCCGGGCCATCATCCTGGCCAAGACCGACGTCGTCCTCAAGGAGAACCTGCCCCTGGAAACGACGGAAGGACCGCCCGTCCGCCGCGAGCTCGTGTCCCTGAAAGAGGTGGAGAAGTCCTACATCCAGCATGTCCTGAACATGACCAAGGGCAACAAGACGCGGAGCTGCCAGGTCCTGCAGATCAGCCGGCCGACCCTGGACAAGAAGATCAAGGAATACGGCTTGGAGGTCGTCGTCCAGGCGTCGGCGTAAAATCTCTTGTCCCGAATGTAAGACATCTCGCTTCCGGCCGGCCGGAGGCCTCGGAAGAGGGCCGAAAACACATTACCCGAAGGACCGAATTGTGGCATGAAATTTGCAATAATTAATGTGGAAATAAAGGATCGATCGTCATGATAAACAAAAAAATTCTCGTGGTTGAGGACGAGGAGTCCATCCGCAAAACGTTTGCTCTCATCCTGAACAAGAAATACAAGATCTATTCCGCCCGGGACGGCCGGGAGGCCCTGCAGCGCATCAAGAGCGGCGCGCTCGACCTGGTGATCGTCGACCTCAAGCTTCCGGATACGAGCGGCGTGGAGCTCGTAGCGGCCTTCAGGGAGGCGGGCTACAAGGGTCAGGCGATCCTGATCTCCGCCTTCCCCGACCTGGTGGAGATCGGCGAGATGACGCGCCTGGGAATCGGCCATTTTTTCGTCAAGCCCCTCGACCTCGATGTCCTCTCCCGGGCCATTGATATCCTGCTCACCCCCAGGGAGGAGCGGGAAAAGCGCCTCTAAGGCCGGAAAACCCCTTTACATGCGGGTACAGAGAGATTACCGCCTTCAGTCGAAAACGCCATGAAAATACGATGTTTTCTAGCGGTAAGTTTGGCATGTAAATTGCATATGTATTAAGTATTAAGTTATGCGAGGCTTCGGCCTCCATACCCATACATTCCCTCCTTTCAGTGTGGAGGCGATGAAGGGACCTGTTACCCCCAGCCCTTCAATCGCCTCCTTTTTTTTCGCCGCGCTTCCGCTTCGCTGAATACGTCCCGCGGGTCCGCTCCGCCGGCGCCGGCGCATGCTATAATGGCGCGGAGTTCGAGGAGATAATGATCGTCAGCGCCGTCTGCCTCTTCTGCCTGCTGGCTTATCTTGTCGGAGAACGGGTCGTTCTCCGGCGGCGGCTGAAGTCGATCCCCCTCCGGGTGGCCGTCACGGGGACGCGGGGCAAATCGTCGGTCGTCAGGCTCACGGCCGCCGCGCTCAGGGCGTCGGGCCGCCGCGTTCTGGCCAAGACGACGGGCTCCCGCCCCGTCCTCATTCATCCGGACGGGAGCGAGCGCGAGATCGACCGCCGGGGTCCGGCGAGCATCCTCGAGGGCAAGGCGTTCCTCAAGGCCGCCTGCCGTCTCGGCGTCGACACGGTGGTCGCAGAGCTCATGAGCATCCAGCCGGAATGCCTCCGTGCGGAGTCCCGCCGCCTGCTCCAACCCTCCCTGCTGGCCGTGACCAACATCAGGCTCGACCACCGGGATGTCATGGGCCGGAGCCGGGAGGAGATCGCCCGCAGCCTGGCGGAGGCCGTTCCTCGTGGAGGCAGGGTGTTCATGCTCCAGGAGGACGCTCATCCCGCCGTAGAGGAGGTCGCGGGGAAGCGGGGGGCGGCTCTGACGATCGTCCCGGAGGAGCGCGGACGGAGCCGCCGTGTCGAGGAAGGGAGCCGCCGGTCCTGGGATTTTCCCGGGAACACGCGTCTGGCCCTGGCCCTGGCCGCGGCCTGCGGCGTCGGCCGGAGGACGGCCCTGAAGGCCATGTCCTCCGCCCGGCCCGACTCGGGCGCCTTCCGGTCGTGGAGGGTCCGGGCGGGGTGTCCGTCCCGGGCGTGGCATTGCGCCTCGGCCTTTGCCGCCAACGAGCCGGAATCGACGGCGGTCCTTCTCGACAGGCTCCGAAAGGCGGGCTTTCTGCGGCGCGCGCCCCGGGTCGCCCTCCTGAACCTCAGGGACGACAGGCCGGACCGGACTCTCCAGTGGCTGGCCGCAGCCCGAAGCGGTTTCTTCCGTGAGTTCGACTCACTGCTCGTCGCCGGGGCATCGCGGATGGCGGCCCGCATGTGGCGAAAGGAAGCCGCCGCGGCGCGCCTCCCGCTGGCGTTGCTCCCGCCGTCCGGTCCGGCGGCCGTCATGGACGGCCTCGCGTCGAGGCACAAAACGGGCGGCTCTCTTTTCGGGGCGGGCAACATCGGCGGCCTGGGACGGGACCTGGTCGCCTATTGGGAAAGAGACGGAGCGGACGATGCTTGAGACGGTGTTCATCGGCCTGACGGCCGCCCTTCTTTTTACCGAGCTCACGGGCTTCACTCCGGGGGGGATCATCGTTCCCGCCTACCTGGCCCTGTCCCTGGACCGGCCGGAGCGTCTGGCCGCGACGCTGGCGGCCGCCCTGTTGACCCTGGGTGCTTACAAGCTCCTCGCCGGCCGTCTCCTGCTCTTCGGACGGCGGAGGTTCGTGTTGATGCTTCTGCTCGGCGGCCTCTTAAGCCAGGCGGGAGCACTGCTCCTGCCCCAGGTCTCCATCCTGCCCCTCGAGGCGCGGATCATCGGCTGGGTCATCCCCGGCCTGCTGGCCAACAACCTGGAACGCCAGAAACCCCTTCCCACCCTGGCCGCCTGCGTGACGGTGACGGTCTTCACCTGGTTTGCGGCCCGATTGGCGGGTCTGCTGTGAACAGGGCGCGGGCGGGCGAAAGAACGGATGGGCCGGGAGGGGGCATGAAGAACGGACAGCGCCTTCTCTACATCCTGGCGGTCATCAGCCTGGCGGCCTATCTGTCGGCCCGCTTCCTGGCCGTCGATCGTCCGGCGGGGGAGCTTGCTGCGCAGATGCGACGGGCCGCGGAAACGATGGCGCGGGCCGGTGCGGCGCTCGTCGAGTGCCGGACGGAGAGAGGTCTGCCCGTCGACCTCCGCCTCGACCCCAACCGGACGGGCCTCATCGGACTGGAGTCCTCGCCCCTGACGACCTCCCTGGGGAACCTGGAAGCGAAGAGGACGACGACCAACCCCGATTTCGCCGCGCTCATCGTCCGGCTCCTGCGCGAGGCGGGAGTCCGGAGGGGAGATGCGGTGGCCGTGGGCGCCTCGAGCTCCTTCCCGGCGCTCATCGTCGCCTCCCTGTGCGCCGCCGAGGCCCTGGAAGCCCGGCCGCTCCTCATCTGCTCCCTGGGGTCCTCCCAGTTCGGGGCCAACGACCCCGAGTTCCATTGGCTGGACATGATGGATTGTCTCAACGATTCCGGGATCCTCGCCGTCCGTCCCCTGGCCGTATCGGTCGGCGGCGACGACGACAGCGGCCGGGATATGGACCCCGGGCTGAGGGCCGGGCTTCTGAGTAGGATCGCGCTGAGGGACGCCCTGTTCCTGGAGGAGCCCTCTCTCGAAAAGAACGTGGCCGCCCGCCTCGCCCTCTTTGAGCAAGCCGCCGGCCGAGGCGGGGTCAAGGCCTTCATCAACATCGGCGGGAGCTGGGCGAACATGGGCACGGATCCGAGGGTCCTCGAGATCAAGCCCGGCCTCGCCCGGACCGCTTCGCTCCCCCCGCGCGAAAGGAGGGGGGTGCTGTTCGAGATGGCCGCCCAGGGCGTGCCCGTCATCCACCTGCTGTTCATCAAGGGATTGGCCGAGGCCAACGGGCTGGCCTGGGACCCGAAGCCCCTGCCCCCTCCGGGGGCATCGCCTCTCTATGATCGGCCCCGGAGGGGCGGCATCGGGCTTCTGGCCGTCGGCCTGGGCTACTTGTTTTTCATCGGCCTCGCCGCGGCGCTGTATTCAAAGCGTCACTCGTAGGCGATCCTCGAGGGGGGCGCTTTCCTCGGGTCGTGGAGGAAGGCGCCGGTCGTTCGGGAGACGACCTCGGAGAAGCGGGGCAGCCCGGAGAGGACGACCTCCCGGCCGCTTCGCTCCCCGCTCCAG
>VGJG01000199.1 GCA_016867615.1 Candidatus Aminicenantota bacterium
CCCTGCTCCTCGGGCGGGCAGGCCGGCCAGCCGGCCGTCGGCCACCCGGCCGTGCGGAAGACGCTCTGTGCTTGCCCGGCGGGAACATGAGAGACCGAGACCAAGACGAAGATCAAAGCCAAATAAATCGCGAGACCGGCATAACGGAATAATTTCATTTGACGCCTCAAATCCCATCCGTATCTTGCAGTCAAAATATCTTGAGGCCCGGGCGATGTCAAGAACGTCTCAACGCCGCCAGGCAGCGTCGTGATTGGCAAGGTTGCATTGATTTCGATACAAGCGACCCAAACAATTGCATTTAGAATGATACAAAATCGGGGAAAAGCAGGTTTGAGAGCTTTCCTGTAATCCCCGCGCAGATCCGATTGCCCGCCATGCATCCGGCGCGGCTCTTTTTGGCTTGCGGTCGCATGAGACCGCTTTGGATTGCGGCGGCACGACGCCGCATTCGGCTTCTTCCCCGAGGGCGGCATCAAGTGCGCCGGCGGCCGCGCCCGTAAGGTCAGCCTGTAGGATCTTCTGCGAAGAACGTCCTTTTTGCCGCTTGACTCATGCAGGCGGCAGGACTATCCTGCCAACTAGCGGGGGAGATCAGCGGAAATGAATCAAACCCCTCTATTTTTTGTCTTCGGAGGCGCGGATGAAAGCCAAAGCGCTCATCTTCGTGGTGGCCTTATCGAGCTTCGCCGTCACGGAATCCGGCCAGCAGACGCCCGACATCAGCGGCCGATGGAAGAGCAACATCGGCAAGGTCTATGAGGTCGAACAGACGAGGAATATCTTCACCTGGAGGGTCGTGGGCGGCTCCCAGACCGCCAACGGGACGATCAACGGACTGGAGGTCAGCGCCTCATGGGTCGAGGGGCAGACGCGCGGCGCGGCCACGGGCGTCATCGTCCTCGATCCGCAGAGGCGGCCGGTCCGAGTCGAATGGTCGAATAGAGTGGTTTTCACCCGCGGCGGAGAGCCTCCGCCGCGAAGCGAAGAGCGTCCTCCCGCCGATTCACGCCCTCCGGCGGAACAGCGTCCCGCCGAGGATCGTTCGGGCCGGGAACGCCCTCCTCGTGAGGGCCCCATCGACGTCGGCGGCGTCTGGCACGGGAACAACGGGCTGATCTACGAGTTTGCCCAGCGAGGGGTCTCCTTCGACTTTCGAGCTTCGGACGGCTCCAAGGGCAGCGGAAAGCTCACGGGAGAGATGGGAATCCAGGCCTCCTTCCCGGACCGCCGGGCGGCCAAAGGCCGCGTCTTCATGGGCGAGGAGCCTGGCCGGGCCGCGGCCATCGAGTTCGATGGAGGGCCGATCCTCACCCGACAGCCGCAGCCGGACAGGGAGCGTCCCGGACGCGAGGGAGAAAGGCCACCGCGTCCCGAGGACAGGGACAGGCCGCCCGCCTTCGATCTCTCCGGCAGATGGTTCGGGAGCGACAGGTCGGAGGTCGAGGCCGGACAGGAGGGGCCCGAATTCCTCTGGCGGGACGTCCGGACGGGGAAGGCCTTTCACGGCCGCGTCGAGGGCGAACGCCTGTGGATGGCCGAGGAAGGAAGGGAGCGCCGCCCCGTCGAGGGCCAGGTCCTGGAGGCCGACGGCCCGTGGGTGACCAGGATCCGCTGGACGGACGGCAGGGAGTTCACGCGCGGACCTGGGCCTTCGCCCGAGACGAAAGCCGTGCAGGTAGAGAAGATCCCACAGACATCCACGGAGATCGCCGTCGTTCAAGCCCATCTTCTGAAGGCCAAGGTCTACAACACCTGGGTCAAGATGGGCGGCCCCCTGGGCGGATTGGGCTATGACGTGCGCTTTGCAGCCAACACCCCGGCCGGAAACAAGACCCTGTACGTCACCGACAACTACAGCGGCGTCAACAAAAGCGATGACGGCGGGGCCACCTGGTCCGCGTCCAACTCGGGCATCGCCGCCCGCAGCGGCACTTCCGCGGACGCCGTCCCCGTTTTTTCCCTGACCGTGGACCCCAACGATCCGAAGATCGTCTGGTGCGGGCTGAAGGACGTCAGCGGCGCCTATAGATCCACCGACGGGGGAAAGACCTGGGTGGAGGTCTCGCCGGAACGAGCCGGCAATTTCGTCTTCCGGGGCTTCACCATCATGCAGGGGAACTCCAACGTCGTCTTCGCCGCCGGAGAGGTCCCCATGAACGTGCAGGGCAAGGTTTTCGACAAGACCCGCGGCAGGGTGTACAAGACCGAGGACGGCGGAAGCTCGTGGCAGGTCATCTGGCAGGGAGAGAACCTGGCGCGCTATGTCATCGTCCACCCGCAGAAAACGGACATCATCTACATTTCCACGGGCATCTTCGACCGCGAGGCCAACAACTCCGACTGCACCAAGGCCGTCCTGGACACGAACGACCTGGCGGGCTCCTACGCCTTCAGGGGAGGCGTGGGCATCATGAAGACCGAGGACGGAGGGCTGACCTGGCGCGTCCTTGGCCGGGGCCAGGGCCTGACCGACCTCTACGTCGGCACGCTGGTCATGCACCCCACGAACCCGAACATCCTCCTGGCCGGCTGCGGGAACAACTCCGCCTCCTTCACCATGGACAACGGCAAGAGGGTCGGACTGGGCGGAGCGTTCCTCTCGACCAACGGCGGCGAGGAATGGACGAACACCCTCAAGGGCGAGACGATCACCGCCGTGGATTTTGCCTGGTCGAACCCAAAGATCGCCTACGCCGGGAGCCAACACAGGTTCTACCGCAGCCAGGACGGCGGCAAGACATGGACATGCGTCAACGGGACCACGTCCACGCCCTGGGGCCCCCCGGGCGTGGTCTCCGGCTTTCCCATCGACATCCTGGTCGACCCGGTCAATCCCAACGTCCTGTTCGTGAACAACTACGGCGGGGGGAACGTCAAGTCCACGGACGGAGGACGGAACTGGACCGTGGCCAGCAAAGGCTACACCGGCGCCCTGATGTTCGACGTGGACATCGTCCCCCAGAACCCCGAGACCGTCTATGCCGGCGCCCGTAGCGGCGCTTTCCGAAGCCTGGACGGGGGGAAGAATTGGGAGGGGCTGTCCTACAAGCCGGCCGCGTTCACCGAGTGCTACAGCGTCGCCATCCACCCGGCCGATCCCCGGATCATCCTGGCCTGCCGAGAACAGCTGGGGACGTTGTACCGGAGCCAGGACGGAGGGAATTCCTGGGCGGTCGTCCATCAGCTGACCGTCACGCCGGGCGATCCGAAGAAAGAATTCGGGTTCAAGCGGATCGTCTTCGCGCCCAAGAACGCCGCGAACCCGGGCCAGCAGGTCGTTTATGCCGGGAGCTGCCGCCCGAACAACACTCTGGGCGTCCAGGGAAGCTCCGGCCTGGGGATATTCAGATCGACCGACGGAGGCCTGACCTGGGTTGAAGCCAATAATTCCGTGACCAAGACCTTGAGCATCCACAACCTGGCCGTCCACCCCTCGGACCCGAAGACCGTCTATGCCGCCACCTACACCGGGGGATTGTGCAAGACCACGGACGGCGGGTCGAATTGGGTCCGGCTCAACGGGCTCAAGGCCAGCGACGTCCGGTCGGTGGCCATCCGGCCGGACAAGCCCGACCATATCTACGCCGGCCTCCAGGGGGGGGGCGTCAATTTCTCCTCCAACGGAGGGGCGAGCTGGACGGCCATGGCCTCGGGGATGGAGTCCAATGACGACATCTATGCCCTGGTCATCGACCCGGCCCGGCCCGAAGTCGTCTGGGCGGGTTCGAACAAAACGGGCGTCTATCGCTACGACACCATCGAACAGCAATGGGCGCATTTCAATAAAGGCCTACGCACGCGGGCGGTCACCGACCTGGCCATCAGCTCGAGCGGCAAGGTCCTCTACGCCACAACCTGGGGGGAAGGGGTCTTTCGGCTCGACCTGAAACCTTGAGGAGCGGGCGGCCTTGGCCACGTCGCAGCAACCCGTCCTTCGGCCGATCTGGATGGTCGCCGCTCTGGCGGCCGTTCTGATTCTCCTCGGCGGTGCCGGGAGCCTCATTTCCGTCGCACCGGATCACGTCGGCCCCGGCGCATCCCGGGAAACATCGATCTCCGGGACGGTCCGGAGCGAGGAGGGACCGTTGGCCGGAGCCGTCGTCCGGGTCAAGGGAACCTCTCTCTCCGTCGTGGCGGACGAGGAAGGATCGTTCACGCTGACCGGTCTCGCGCCCGGACGACCGGCGGCCGTCACCGCATGGGCCCCCGGCTACTACATCGGCGGCGGCAGGCCGGAGCTTCCGGGCGGACCCGAGCTCATCATTACCTTAACGAAGCACGCCGACGACGATAATCCCGATTACGCCTGGCTTCCCTCCCTGCGCCGGCCCGGAGAGGGGGAAAAACAAGGGTGCGCGGA
>VGJG01000200.1 GCA_016867615.1 Candidatus Aminicenantota bacterium
CGGCGCGGGTTGTCATAACCAGCGAATGGATCCGCAGCCTCGTCGCGATTTTTTCGAGCGTCTCGACCTTGCTCATGATGTCTTTCCCTCCCCGGAATGATGATGGCGCGCTCATAAAGAAAAAAGAACACTCATTATAAATGCTCCGTCGGATTATCACAACCCGCCCTTCCTCCTTAATGTGGAAATCTTTCCCACTTGTTGTTCTTTATCGCTAAAGTAGGTTTTTTTCACACCTAAAGCCAAAGGGAGGGTTGAGGCGACATGCGGAGTTCAGCAAGGAAGCGATTCGAAGCCCGCCAGCCGCCGAATGTCTCTCCTTGGCCTTCTGCTCTGTCTTTAAAGAAACGGAATGACGATAGCCGAGAGGTCGCTCTCATTCGCCGACTCGCGCCAAAAGCCCCTTGCGCTTCACGACGCGGAACATCCAGAAGAAGAACAGAAGGGCGCCCGCCAGGTAAACAACGTCCAGGGCGAGCGCGGCCAGGAGCGCGCGCTTGGGGAACGCGCCCGTGGAGATGACGGCCCGCATGCCCTCGAAAACGTGGGCGGCGGGCATGAAGCGGGCCACGGCCTGCAGAAACGGAGGCAGCACGGAAACGGGATAGAAGACCGCCGACACCGGCTGGAAGAGCAGGGCGATGCCCCAGGCCAGGACCTCGGCCTGCTGGCCGAAGCGCAGGATGATGGCCGTGGTGACGAGGCCGATCGCCCAGCCGAGGACGACGAGCAGGAGGAGGAAGGGCAGGAGCGAGACGCCGATGAGGAAGATATTGAAGGAGAACAGCAGCCAGGCCATGAGGGTCAGCACCGCGCCGGCGATCAGGATCTTGAGCAGGCTGGAGAGCATCAGGGCCATGAGGTACTCGCCGGTCGTCAGGGGGCTGACGAAGATGTTGAGGAAATTCCGCGCCCAGACGTCCTCCAGGAACGAGACCGAGATGCCCTGCTGGGCGCGGAAGAGGATGTCCCAGAGGATGAGCGCTCCCAGGAGGAAGGCGACGAACTGCGGCAGTCCCTCGGCGTGGCGGGAGAGATAGACCGTCACGAACCCCCAGAGCACGAGGTCCAGGAGCGGCCAGTAGACGGTCTCCAGGAGCCGCGTGCCGCTGCGGCGGTAGATGTAGAAATAGCGCAGAAAGACGGCGGCGATGCGGTGGAGCTTCACGGGCGCGCCGCTCCTTTGCCGCCCGCTTCCTTCCCGCGGGCCACCTTGAGGAAGGCGTCCTCCAGGCTCCTCGAACGGAAGGAGCGCATGACTTCGGCCGGCGTCCCCTCCGCCAGGAGGCGGCCCTTGTGGAGGAACAGGACGCGGTCCGAGACCTCCTCCATCTCCCTCATGTTGTGCGAAGTGTAGAGGATGGACAGGCCGCGCTCCTCCTTGATCCGCTTGAGCAGCTTGCGCGTCCTGTCGGCGATGTCCGGGTCGAGGCTGGCCGTGGGCTCATCGAGGAACAGGACGCGGGGATCGTTGACCAGCGCCTTGGACAGGTTGAGCCGGGTGCGCTGCCCCGTGGACAGATGGCGGACTTGCTTGCGGCGGATTTCGGTCAGGTCGAAGGTCTCGAGCAGGCCGCGGATCTTCTCCTCGCGGCCGCGGACGCCGTACAGCCGGGCGAAGACGCGCAGGCTCTCCTGGACGGTGAGCGAATAGGGCATGTCGGTGTAGGTCGAGGAGAAGTTGACCTCCTGGAGGATGCGCGAGCGGCGCCGGGCGAAATCCAGGCCGAAAATCCGGACCCGGCCCGAGGTGGGCGTCGTCAGGCCGAGGAGCATGTGGATGATCGTCGTCTTGCCCGCGCCGTTCGGGCCGAGGAGGCCGACGATCTCGCCCTCCGAGACGCTGAAGGACACGCCGTCAACGGCCCGGAGTTTCTTGAAATCCTTGACCAGGCTCGAGACTTCGACGACCGTTTTCTTCACGGCGTTTCTTCCCGGCATGGGCTTTCCGCGACGCATGCGGCGCGGCGCTCCCCCGTCCCGCTCCCCTCCCCCCGTCCTAAAACCGGAGGAACACGCCGATCGTGACGGACAGGCCGGTGAATTGGACTTCGGCTTCCCTCAGCGAGCCGATCCCGGGACCGGCTATCTCCGTATCCGATACGTCGAGCTGGGGGAACGTTCCCCCCGTCGGGGAGAATTCGAAGTAGTAGAGCTTTCCCCGCGTGGCGACGATTGCCCCGAGGCTGTTGCGCACGGTCTTATCGCCCTCGAACCCGGCGAAGGCCGCGTAGCGGCCGCCCGCCTCGAGGATCAGGCCCATATTTCCGCTGAGGGCGATCTCCAGGCCGATGCCTCCGTGAAATCCCAGCCCCTTCCCCGAGCAGTCGAGATCCTGCTCCAGCCAGCTCCCGCCGCTCTCCAGGCGGAAGGTGTGGCCGGCACGGGAAAGATAGTAGCCCAACCCGGCATGAAAAACGACGTTGTATTTCTCCCCGCCGGCGACGGGGAGAAAATAGAAAAAGCTAAGGCGCAACGGAAGGGCCGCGCTCCGGACCCTGTGGGAAATCGCGCCGCTGCCCCCCGCGCCCTGGAATTCATCGACCGACGTCAGGGCCGCGCTCGTGTAGCCGGCCCCCAGCCCGAGCCCGATGCTCGGATTGAACTGAAAGATGAGGTCGCCGCCGAGGTTGAACCCGGCCTGGGCGGGGGTGAATTCGCCGCGGGTCGCAAACCCCAGGGCCCGAAAATAGGCGTCGTAGAAATTGAACATGCCCTCCGCGCCCTTGTTCAGGTCACCGCCGCTGAGAAGACTCATGCCGCCGTAGACCCTGGCCTTGACCCCGAACTGCGCCTCCGCGGCCGCGGGAAAAGACAGGGCGGCGAGCGCCGCCGCCAAAGTCAGAGTAGCGATCCGCTTCATCATCCGGTCCTCCTCTTCATCGAATGCCACAGCCCGGACGTCGCTCCGGTTACAACGACCCCGGCCTGATCAGGAACAGCTTCTCGTACAGGGCCAGGGCGTACAGGTCGGTCATGCCCGCGATGAAATCCCCCGCCCTCTTCTCCAGGGGATCGCCCGCCGGATAGTCCTTGACATGCCCGGCGGGGTTTTCCAGGACGAACCGGTAGAGGTCGTTGAGGATCTTGCGGGCCTTGATGTGCTCCCTCTGGGCGAAATCGCTGTTGTACACCTTCTCGTAGAGAAAATCCCTCAGGGCGACCGTGGCGGTCATGATGCCCGGGCTCATGGTGATGCGCTCCAGGCCGCCTTGGAGGCTGGTGTGGACGACATCCTCGACCATCCTGTCGATGCGGTGGGCGTGGTATTTCCCCAGCGTCTTGACCAGGGCGGGAGGCACGTCGCTTTCCTTGATGATGCCCGCCCGCAGGGCGTCGTCGATGTCGTGGTTGACGTAGGCGATGACGTCCGAGATGCGGACGAGCTGCCCCTCGAGCGTCTCGGGCATGTCCGCCCGCCGGACGCTGAGGATGTCGCCCCGCCCCTTGGAATGCTTGGAGATCCCGTCCCGGACCTCGTGGGTCAGGTTCAGCCCCTTGCCCTCGTATTCGAGCTTGTCCACGACCCGCAGGCTCTGCTCGTAGTGGCTGAACCCGCCGGGCAGGAGCTTGCGCAGCGTCTCCTCGCCCGCGTGGCCGAAGGGCGTGTGGCCCAGGTCGTGGCCCAGGGCGACGGCCTCGGTCAGGTCCTCGTTCAGCCCCAGGGCCCGGGCCAGGGTGCGGGCGATCTGCGACACCTCGAGCGTGTGCGTCAGGCGCGTCCGGAAATGGTCCCCGAAGGGCGCGAGAAAAACCTGTGTTTTGTGCTTCAGCCTGCGGAAGGATTTCGAGTGGAGGATGCGGTCCCGGTCGCGCTGGAAGGCCGTGCGCATGGCATGCGGCTTCTCCGGCCGCGCCCTCCCCTTCGAGGCCGCGCTCAGACAGGCCTTGGGGGAGAGGATCGCTCTCTCCTGCTCCTCGATCTTCTCCCGGATATTCATTGCCGCGTTTTCCAACAGTGTATTATATGCAACCCTCCCCCAAAGCGCCACTTGGACTTGGGAAGCATCTCCAAAGAGATACTTCCCAAGATTATCCATCCATCGCGGTCACCGCTTCAATCCGGCAGCGAGGCGAATATTTTTTGGAATGCGGCCTCATGAGGCCGCTTTGGATGGGGGCATCGCGATGCCGCCAGCCAAGCGGCGACGCGTCGCCGCACTCCCAAAAAGACGGCCTAGATGCCTGATTGAAGCAGTGTCTGCTGAGTCCGTCACACGACCGAATTCGCTCGGGCAACCGGAAGGAAACGGCCGGGCGCTTAGCCTTTAGCTACCCACAATGAATCGAAGAGAACCATTTGTATTTGTTTGATCACTTGAGACGAAAATTGAGCAAACAGGCATGCTGTTCCCA
>VGJG01000201.1 GCA_016867615.1 Candidatus Aminicenantota bacterium
TGGAGGGCATGAATTCCGTTCCGGCCAGGAAGAAGAACACGACCAGGGACAGGACGAAGAGCCCGAGGACGGCGGCCAGGACGCGGCCCCGTCGCCGGAGAGCGGTCTCGAGCAGCCGGCGGTAGAAGGCCTTGGCCGCGTCGAACTTCGGCCCGCTCCGCCCCATGGACGGGGCGTTCCCCCCCCTCTTCTTGAAAAGCAGCGAGGCGAAGAGGGGGACGACCGTCAGGGCCACGAACAGCGAGGAGATCAGGGAGAAGGCCACGGCCAGAGACAGGCCCTGGGTGAGCTTGCCGGTGATGCCCCGGGCGAAGATCATGGGGAAAAAGACGGCGATCGTGGTCAGGGTCGAGGCGGTGATGGCCATGCCCACTTCCGAGGCGCCGACGATGGCCGCCCGGTCGGGGGACGCCCCGCCCTCCAGGTGACGGAACATGTTCTCGATGACCACGATGGCGTTGTCCACGAGCATACCGATCCCCAGCGCCAAGCCCCCCAGGGTCAGGAGGTTGAGGGTGTAACCGGCCAGGTTGAAAGCGATGAAGGTGGTGACGATCGACAGGGGGATGGCCAGGGAGATGACGAAGGTCGGCCGCCAGTTGCGGAGGAAGAGGAAGATGAGCCCGATGGCCAGCAGGCCGCCGAAGACGGCGTCCCGGACCGTGCGGCTCGTGACGCTCTGGATCATCTCCGCTTGGTCCATGACCTTGCTGAAGACGATGTCCTCGGGTAGGGCCCGGCGAACCTGGGCCAGCTCGCGCTCCACCGCCCGCCCGGCGATGGCCGTGTTGGCCCCCGAGCGCTTGGTGACGATCAGGAACACGCCCCGCTGGCCGTCGATGCGGGCCGTATAGCGCGATTCCTTGACCGTGTCCTTGACCCGGGCCACATCCCTGATGTGCACGGGCAGGCCCGCGGCCGAGAGGCCGACGACGACGGCGCCGATGTCCTCCAGGTCCCTCAGCTCGCCCAGGGTCCGCACCAGGAAATCGCTGTGACGCTCGACGATGTTTCCGGCCGGCTGGTTGGTGTTCTCCATCCGCAGGGCCATGAGGATTGCGTCCAGGGACAGCCTCTGCGCCTCCAGGGCGGCCTTGTCCACTTCGACCAGGATCTCGCGCGCGTCGGTGGCAAAGACCGGGGCGGCGGCCACGCCGTCGAGGCGCTCGAGCCGGGGAGTCACTTCGTCCTCGATGAGCTTCTTGAGCTCGAACAGCGGACGCTTGGCCGTGACGCCGAAAAAGACGACGGGCATCTGGCCCAGGTTGAACTTGACCACGAGGGGATCCGAGGCTTCCTCGGGAAGCATCTGCTTGTAGACCCCGATCTGGTCCCGGACGTCCTGGGCGGCGAAGTCCAGGTTCGTGCCCCACTCGAATTCGATGCTGATGGTCGACACGCCCTCCAGGCTGGAGGAGCCGACCTTTTTCACCCGGTTGACCGAGCTGACGACCTGCTCCAGGGGCTTGGTCAGCGTGTTCTCCACGTCCTCGGAGGAGGCCCCGGGATAGGTGGTTACGACGGACACGGTGGGGTACTCGATGTCGGGGAAGAAGTCGAGTCCCAGGCGGGTGAAGGACAGCACGCCGATGACGACCAGGATCATGGCCAGCATCGAGGCCGTGACCCGGCGCTTGACCGAAAATTCCGGGAGTTTCACAGCGTCACCTCGCCCATGATCTCCAGGGACATTCCGTCCTCAAGGCTGTAGTTGCCCTCGACCACGATCAAATCCCCCTCGTTCACCCCGCGGACGACCTCGACCCAGATCCTGTTCTGCAGCCCCAGTGTGACGGCCGTCTTGACGGCCTTCCCCTCCCGGACGATGAACACATGGGCGTTGTCCAGGACGGCGTTTTGAGGGATGACGAGGGCCTGCTCGCGGGTGGCGATCTCGAAGACGACCTCACCGAAAGTGCCTGGCCTGAGGGACCTGTCCGGGTTCTCGGCGACGACTTCCACGCCGAATTTCTTGGTCATCGGGCGGGCCGCCAGGTTGACCACAGACACCGCGGCCGGGAAATCCCGTCCGGGAAAGGTCGGCACCCGGACCAGGGCGCGCTGGCCGCGGCTCAGGCGCATGACTTCGTCCTGGGAAAATTCCACGTCGATCTTGACCCGGCTGAAATCCACGAGGGTCAGGACGCCTCCGGCGCTTCCCGCCGCGGAGAACCCGCCCATCAGGGGGTTGATGACGTCTCCCACCTCGGCGTTGCGGGAAGCGATGACTCCGTCGAAGGGCGCCTTCATGATGGATACGTCCAGGGCGTGCCGGGCCAGGTTGAGCGCCGCTTGGGCTTGGGCATACTGGGCGGCGGCCGCCTCGGCGGCCAGCTGAACCTGTTCGACCTGCTGGTCGGAGACGGCTTTATCCGTCCTGAGCCTCTCCAGGCGCTCCTTGTTTTTCAGGGCGTCCTTGAGGGCGGCCTCGGCCACGAGATGCCCCGCCTCGGCCTGCTGGAGCTGCAAGCGGGCGGCCAGGGTGTCGAGCTCGGCCAGGACCTGGCCCTTTCTTACCGCCTGCCCTTCCTCGACGTAGATCGCGGCGATCTTTCCGCCGATGTCGGGGGTGATCGTTATCTTCCGCCACGCTTCGATCGTGCCCGTGGCCGCGGCCTTCTCCGCGATCCGCTGGCGCGAGGCTTTATACACTTTAACCGGAGCGGCGCCTCCGGCCGCATCATCGGCCGCGTCTTTCTTCGCTTCCGAAGGCTTGCAGGAGGCCATGATGAATACCGCCAGGACGGCGGCGAGGGCTGTGGTTGTCCATCCGCGATTCATTCTCATTCTCCTTGATCTATCGGACCTCGGTCTCGTCGCCCACGGCTCTCTTGAGCTGGGCCAGGGACATGACGTAATCGAACAGGGCTTGTGAAAGGTTGGTCTTGGCTTGGGCCAGGGCCACCTGGACCGAGCTGACGTCGAGGCTCGTGGCCAGGCCCTCGGCATAGTTCAGCTCGGCGATCCGGACGCTCTCCCTGGCCTGCTCCACGTTTTTCTCCTGGGAGAGCAGAGTCTCCCGGGCCTGGTTGAGGTTGAGGATGGCCTGCCGTACTTCGAGCCGGACCTTGTCCGCCAGTCCCTTGTGGGTTTTCTCCAGCTCCCGGAGCAGGGCTTTCGACTGGCCGACCTGGGCCGATGTGGAGAAGCCCGTGAATAAAGGGACGGACATCACCAGGTTGATGCTGTAGTAATCCTGCCAGGCGTTCTTCCGGAAGCTGAGCGCGTCGGCCCAGTAATTGAACGTGCCCTGGATGGCCACGGTCGGCAAGCCCGAAGCCCGGGATATCTTGACCATTTCCGCCGCCATCCGTCTCTGATAGAGCATCTGCTTGAGCTCCGGCCGGTTGAGGAGCGCCCGTTCCGTGGCGTCCTCCACGCCGGCCTCGAAGGCCACGAAGTCCATCCGCCCCGAAAAGACGACCGGCTGGTCGAGGTCGAGTCCGAGGAGCGATTTCAGTCCGGCCTCCGCCTGGCTCAGGCCGTTCTTCGCCCGGAGCAGGGACGGTTTGAGGTTGGTCACCTGGACTTCGGCCCGGAGCAGGTCGAACTTCGAGGCCAGGCCCGCCTCATAGAGGTTCTTGACGTTCCGGTGATGCTTCTCCGCCAGGGCGAGCGCTTCCTCGGAGACGGCGACGAACTCCCCGGCCAGAAGGCAACCGTAAAAAGCCCCGGTGACGCTGTAGACCATGTCCTGACGCGTCTGCTTCACGGTTTCCTGAGTGGATTCCAGGTTGAGCCGCGCCTGTTTGTGCCCCGAGAGGAGACGGCCGCCGGTGAACAGGGGCAGGCTGAGGTTCATGGAGAACTGGAAATCCTTGGTGAAGTCCAGGGTCACCCGCTGGGGCGGTTGGCCCGGGAAAAACGACGGGAACTCCAGGGTAAAAAGCTTCTCATCCAGGGTGTGGAGACCGGAAGCCGTCAGCTGGGGCATAAAGCCCGAGACGGCCTGGCGGAGTCGCGCCCGGGCCCCTTCGATCCTCTCTTGCGTAGCGAGATAGAGGGGGTTCTGCTCCAGAGCCAGTGTGAGGCAATCCTCGAGGGTCAGCGACAAGGGGCGGGGCTCCTGGGCTGCGGCCGCCGCCGCCAGCGCCAAAGCCATGAGGACGATTCCCATAAGACGCCGTGTCCCGTTCATCTCGTTTCTCCTTTCCTCCTCCCGCGCGGGGGGGCGAGTCCATGCATAAAGAATTGGTGGATGAATTCCGTGGCTTCCTCGACGCCGACCTCGACCGGCTGCCAAGGCTGCCGGTGGGCGAACGCGCTCAGGGAGACGGAGAGCATCCTGACAGTCAGGGCCGGGTTCGTTGCCCGGAAGGCTCCCCGGCGGACGCCCTCGGCCAGGAAT
>VGJG01000202.1 GCA_016867615.1 Candidatus Aminicenantota bacterium
CGTGACCAAGCTGGCCGCGCTGCTGCGTGCCAGGAAGATCACCTCCACCGAGCTCACCCAGCTTTACCTGGACCGGCTGAAAACCTACGGCCCGCGCCTGGAGTGCGTCATCACCCTGACCGAGGAGCTGGCCCTGGAGCAGGCGCGCCGGGCGGACGCGGAGATCTCCGCGGGGCGTTACCGCGGCCCGCTGCACGGCATCCCCTGGGGGGCCAAGGACCTGCTGTCGACCAAGGGCATCCGCACGACCTGGGGCGCGGTCCCGTATAAGGACCGCGTCTTCGACGAGGACGCGACCGTGGTCAAGAAGCTCGAGGAGGCCGGAGCGGTCCTGGTGGCCAAGCTGACCCTGGGCGAGCTGGCCTGGGGCGATGTCTGGTACAACGGACGGACGCGCAACCCCTGGAACCTCGAGGAGGGGTCGAGCGGCTCCTCGGCCGGCCCGGCCGCGGCCGTAGCCGCCGGCTTGGTGGGCTTCGCCCTGGGGAGCGAGACTTGGGGCTCGATCGTCTCCCCCTCGACCCGCTGCGGCACGACCGGGCTCAGGCCGACCTTCGGCCTGGTGAGCCGGACGGGAGCCATGGCCCTTTCCTGGAGCATGGACAAGATCGGGCCGATCTGCCGCTCGGCCGAGGACTGCGCCCTGGTCTTCGACGCCATCCGCGGTCCGGACGGCAGGGACCCGACGGTCACGGATCGCCCCTTTCCCTGGAATCCCTCCCAGAAGCTCGGATCCCTGAGGGTCGGCTACTACCGCGAGGCGTTCGAGAAGCTCAAGGAATCGAAGGACAAAGAGAACGCCCTGGCTGTCCTGGAGATTCTTCGCGGGCTGGGGCTGGAGCCTGTTCCCGTGGAAATGCCCCGCCTGCCCATCGAACCCCTGGCCATCATCCTCAACGCCGAGGCCGCGGCCGCCTTCGACGAGCTGACCCGGGGGAACGGCGACGACCTCCTCGTCCGCCAGGTCGAGGAGGCCTGGCCCAACGTCTTCCGTCAGTCCCGCTTCATCCCGGCCGTGGAATACATCCAGGCCAACCGCATCCGCACGCTCCTCATGACGGACCTGGCCCACAAGCTCAAAGACGTGGATGTCTTCGTCACGCCCTCCTACGGGGGGAACGTCCTGCTGCTGACCAACCTGACCGGCCATCCGGCGGTCGTGGCGCCCAACGGGTTCAACGAGAAGGGGACGCCGACCAGCATCAGCTTCATCGGCAACCTTTGCCGGGAAGCCGAGACGCTCCTCCTGGCCAAGGCCTACCAGGAAGCGACGGACTTTCACCTCCGCCGGCCGCCGCTCGGGGAGAAGGCCCCGGCGGAGGAGGAAGAAGGCCCCGGGCGGTGATCAGCTCTTCGCGGCCACGGCCCGTCCGGCGACGCCGAGGTCGGGCACGCCGAGCGTGCCCTCCATCGAGGCTTCGTCCTTGACCGCGAAATCGAAAGAAACCGTCCTCTCCAGTCCGTCGGGCGGCGTGGGCGCGCTGATCTGAAAGGACAGGTTCGCGTCTTCGTATTTCACCTCGCCGATCGACACGTCGGTGAACGAGCCGTAGGATTCGCTGACCGTCCCCTCCAGCCCGCCGCCCGCGGCGGCCCGAAGCGTTAGGGTCAGATAATACACCTCGGTCTCGACATACACCTCCACCGACCAGGTCCCGGCGAGCGCCTCGGGCGCCGTCTGGACGGCCCGGAGGGGAAACGCAACGGCCAGCAGGGTTGTCAGGATCGCAAGATTCCTAAAAAACGTTCGCTTTTTCATCATTCTCTGCTCCTGCGGAAAATCGCCGATACATTAGCCTATCATCGGACAGAAAATCAAGTGAAGGGAAACGACCGCTTATTGAATCTTGCGGGGTTCTTCGCCTTGACATATCATGGATTCCGGGTTGAAAGACGCGGATGACGATGAACGCCTTGATCGAAACGCGCAACTGGCGGGCATTCCACAACGATGTGGACTCCGGTCTGGAGCAAGCCCGCCGGGAGGAAGTCGTCCGGCGTTTATGGAGGAAAGACCACACCCTTTGGAAATCCGAGGACCGTGAGATCTCCAACCGCCTCGGCTGGCTCGAAGCCCCGGAGAACGCCGAACGGGACCTCGAACGCTGGAAACGGATCGCTCTCGAAGCACGCGCTCAGGGTTTCGAAAGGGCGCTCCTTCTTGGAATGGGCGGATCGAGCCTGGCCCCGGAGGTCTTCAGCCGGGTCTTCGGTCCGGCGGACGGCGCGCTCGAACTCCTGGTCTTGGACTCCATCGTCCCGGAGACCGTCAACCGCGTCCGGGAAAGCCTCGACCCGGAAAAGACCCTCGTCCTCGTTTCCTCCAAATCGGGCACGACGCTCGAGACCCTGACGCTCTTCGGGCTTTTTCACGACTGGCTGGGTCGCCGGCTCGGACCGGATCGCACCGGAGACCGTTTCCTGGCCGTCACGGACCCGGGCACGCCCCTGGAGCAAACGGCATTGCGGCTCGGCTTCCGGGCCGTCCTGGCCGGCGATCCGGACATCGGCGGCCGTTTCTCCGTGTTCTCCGCCTTCGGCCTTTTTCCCGCAGCCCTCCTGGGGCTCGACACCGGGCGCTTCCTTGAACGCGCCCGGGAGATGTCCCGGCTGTGCCGCCGGGAAGACGAACCGGCGGCAAACCCCGGACTGTTCCTCGGAACGGCCCTCGGCCGTCTGGCCTGCCGCGGGGTCGACAAGCTCATGCTTCTCCTCTCTCCCGAAATCGAAAGCTTCGGCGGGTGGCTGGAACAGCTCATCGCCGAGAGCACGGGCAAGGAGGGCCGGGGCATTCTGCCCGTGATCGGCGAGCCGCCGGGCGCCTTCAACCTCTGCCGCCGGGACAGGCTGTGGACGGTCATCAAGCTGGCGCAGGACCGCTCCCTGGAGGCGCCTCTCGCCCGGATCGAAGAATCCGGCAGCCCGTGTCTCGTCCTCAACCTCGAGGACCCCGCCGACCTGGCGGGTCATTTTTTCCTCTGGGAAACGGCGGCGGCGGTCGCCGGCTGGGCGCTCAAGATCAACCCCTTCGACCAGCCCGATGTCGCCGCGGCCAAGGAGAACACGGAGAACATGCTGGCCCGCCATCGCTCCCGGGACGGCTTTCCCGGGGAGGGGGGCTTCCCGGACGAGAGCCGCGCGGCAGCCGCCGTATGCTCCCTGGCCGACGGCGGTCGGGAGGGCGACTATCTCTGCCTGCAGGCCTTCCTCGACCCGCGTCCCGAAATCGCGGGTCTCCTGGCCGAAATGGCGCAGGTCCTGAGGATGCGGAGCCGCCTGCCCGTCACCGTCGGTTTCGGCCCCCGCTATCTCCACTCGACGGGACAGCTTCACAAAGGGGACGCCGGACGGGGCTTGTTCATCCAGATCACGGCCCGGGACGGCCGGGATATTCTCCTGACGCAGGACGCGGCGGAGCGCGGCCGCGGGGATGATCTGTCCCTCGGCCTCATCATGGAGGCGCAGGCCTTGGGGGATTATGTGGCGCTCGGCAAGAAGGGGCGACGGGTCATCCGCCTCCGTCTGACGGAAAACCCCTCTCTCGGTTTAAGGAAAATCCTGAAGGAATTAAAAGCCTGAAAACGCCCTTCCCCGCTCCCGCGGACAACGGGAGGGAAGAGCGGGCTCAGTACAAGCCGGCGAAGACGACGTCCGCCCGGAACAGATCCAGGGTTTTCGTCCTGGTCTTGGCCTCGACCGATTCCTTGATCTCCAGGTAGAACCAGAAGGAATCGAAGAGCCTCAGCTTTTTCATGCCGTAGGCCGCGAACTCACTGATGCCGTCCACCAGGATCCTGCCCACGAGGTTTCCCTTCTCGTCCGAGACGGAGATCACGTTCGTCTCATTCTGAACGTCGGCCTCGGTCACGGTCCTCTTCTCCAGGCGGCCGAACACCCGTCCGCGCCCCTTGCCCTCCCATGCCTCGGAGGCGGAGGCCGTGGTCAGCTTGAGAGCCGGGTAGCCTTCCCGGTCGTGCTGATTGAAGAAGGAAAGCGGCGTCTCGCCCTCGGACTTCGTATAGAAATTCGAGTATTTATTCTCTTCCTCGAGGACATCGATGCGCACGGCGGTCAGGATGGAGGGCGTTTCCCTATGGAATTCCCCCTCCAGGCGGACCGAGCGTCCGGCCAGTCCGGAAGCGTCGATCCCTGCGGGAAGAACGACGTCGAAGCCGACGATTTCAGGGATGTAGAGAAAAGGCCCGTGGACGAGCTTGACCGTTCCCTCGAGGGTGTTCAATCCCTCGACGATGACGGCGGCCCGGCCTTCTTCCGCCGTTTCGGTTTGTCCCTCTTCGGCGTGCTTGCCGCAGGCCGAGTTAACG
>VGJG01000203.1 GCA_016867615.1 Candidatus Aminicenantota bacterium
CGTCGTCCTGGTCAACAACCGCGACCCGGAAGAAGAGACGCTGATTAAGGCCGAGCGGGAACGGGTCGTTCTGTGCCGGACCGCCGACTCGGCCTTCGTCTTTTCGGGCAAGCTCTACGATCTCCTGGGGGGAAAAGGATAAGGATGCTCAGGGTGTTCCTCTCCGACCTTCATGTCCATACCTGCCTCTCCCCCTGCGGCGACCTGGAGATGTCCCCCCGCAAGATCACGGAGGAGGCCCGGCGGAAGGGCATCGCCATCCTCGGCGTCTGCGACCACAACTCGGCGGAAAACGCCCCGGCCCTGCTCCAAGCCGGGTTGGAACGGGGGGTCGTCATGATCCCCGGCCTGGAAGTGACCTCCCGGGAGGAAGTTCACATCCTGGCGCTCTTCGACCGAGTGGAGGCGGCCTTCGCCCTGCAGCAGACCGTCTACGACCACCTTCCCGGGGAGAACGACGAGGAAGCCTTCGGACTGCAGGTCGTGGTCAACGCCCTCGACGAAGTGACGGGGTTCAACTCCCGACTGCTCATCGGCGCCACGACGCTGTCCCTGGACCGGGTCGTGGGCTTCATCCACGAGCTCGAGGGCCTGGCGATCGCTTCCCACGTCGACCGGGAAGCCCACGGCTTGATCGGTCAGCTGGGCATGATCCCCGAAGACCTGGACCTGGACGCCCTCGAAGTCTCGCCCCGGACGCGCCTCGAGGGGGCCCGCGCCCGCCTCCCGGCCCGCATCCCCCTGCTGACCGCCTCGGACGCCCATTATCTCGGGGACATCGGCGCGGCCACGACGAAGTTTCTTCTCCAGGAGGGCACGGTCGGAGAGATCAGACAGGCGCTCCGAGGCCAGAACGGCCGGCGCCTGATCCATTGAGGGAGGGAGATGCAAGACCTGTCGCTGCACATCCTCGATGTGGCGGAGAACTCCGTCCGGGCCGGCGCCCGGACGGTGGACATCCGCGTTGAGGAGGACAGCCGCCGGGACCTCCTGACCCTGGAGGTCCGGGACGACGGACGGGGCATGGACGAGGAAACACGGCGGAACGCCCTGGACCCGTTCTTCAGCACCCGGACAACGCGAAGCATCGGGCTCGGACTTCCCCTGCTCCGAGAAGCGGCCCGGGCGGCCGGCGGGAGCATGACCCTCGATTCCCTTCCCGGCCGCGGAACCCGGGTCAGGGCCGAGTTCCGCCTCGGCCACATCGACCGCAAGCCTCTGGGAGACATCGTCCAGACCCTGGTCACGCTCATCATCGGGAATCCGGGAACGGATTTTGTTTACCGCCAGTCGCTGGACGGACGGTCCTTCTCCCTGGCCACGAGGGAGCTCCGCGACCGACTGGGCGACGGCGGGCTCGATGGGCCGGACGTCGTCCGCTTCATAAGAGAAACGCTTCAGGAAGGACTCGAATCCATAAGGAGGAAGAAATGAGCGAAAGCCCCATCATGGACATTCTGGCGAAGTACCCGCCCGAGCCGGAAGCCGTGATCTCCGTCCTCCAGGACATCCAGGAGAAATTCCGTTACCTGCCCCGCGATGTCCTGACCGAGGTCTCGCGGGAGCTCAACGTGCCGCTCAGCCGCGTGCTCAGCCTGGCGACGTTCTACAAGGCCTTCAGCCTGAAACCCAAGGGCAGGAACGCCTTCCATGTCTGTCTGGGGACCGCCTGCCACGTCCGCGGCGCCCAGCTCGTCTTGGAGAAGCTCGAACGGGAGCTGGGCCTCGCTTCGGGGGAAACCTCCGCCGACCTGAACTACAGCCTGGACGCCGTCCGCTGCGTCGGATGCTGCGGGCTGGCGCCCGTGGTCATGGTCGGGGAGGAGGTCCACGGCAAGATCACCCAGACCAAAGTCCCCGGTCTTCTGAAGAAATATCAAAAATAGGGGAGAACAACATGCCCAAACTCACCCTGGATGAGCTGGCCAGGATGCGGGAGCAGGCCCGCAAGACGACCCGACTCCGCGAGGGCGGAGCGCACCGGGCCAAAGTCACGGTCCACATGGGCACCTGCGGCATCGCCGCCGGCGCGCGGGGGGTGATGAACGCCCTCCTGGCGGAGATCGACCGCCAGAACGCGCATGACGTCCTGGTGGTGAACTCGGGATGCGCCGGCCTGTGCAGCCGCGAGCCGATGATCACCGTGGAGCGGGTCGGCGAGGCGCCGGTCAAGTATGCGGACGTCAACCCGGACAAGATGAGCCGGATCTTCGAACGGCATGTCCTGGGCGGGACGATCGTCTCGGAATACGCCCTGGGCATCGGCAGCGAGAAGACGGATTATCAGAAGGAGTGAGCCATGGCCGAAACAACCAAGGAGACCGCCTACCGCCTCCACCTCATGGTCTGCGCCGGGACGGGCTGCGTCTCCAACCGTGCCTTCGAGGTCAAGGAAGCGTTGGAGAAGGAGATCCGCAAGCACGGGCTGGAGAACGAAGTCCTGGTCGTGGCCACGGGCTGCAACGGATTCTGCGAACGGGGGCCGCTGCTCGTCGTCCAGCCCGGGAACGTGTTCTACCAGCAACTCGGCCTCAAGGACATTCCCCATCTCGTCGAGGAGCATTTTCTCAAAGGGCGTCCCGTGAGCCGGCTGATGTATACGCCCCCGCACGACAAGAAGCCCGTGCCCATCCTGAACGACATCGATTTCTTCAAGAAACAGGTTCTGATCGCCCTCCGCAACCGGGGGCTGATCGACCCGGAAAAGATCGAGGAGTACATCGCCCGGGACGGCTACAAGGCCATGGCCAAGGCCCTGACGGACATGACCCCCGCCCAGATCATCAAGGAGATCAGCCTCTCGGGCCTCCGCGGCCGCGGCGGCGCCGGGTTCCCCACGGGGCTGAAGTGGGATATGGTCCGTTCTGCCCGGAGTTCCAACGGCGGGGGGAAATACCTGGTCTGCAACGGAGACGAGGGGGACCCGGGCGCCTTCATGGACCGGAGCATCCTCGAAGCCGACCCCCACGCCGTCATCGAGGGCATGGTCATCGGCGCCAAAGCCGTGGGCGCCACCCAGGGCGTGGTCTACGTCCGCAACGAATACCCCCTGGCGGTGAAGAGACTCCAGACCGCCCTGGCCCAGGCGAGGGAGTTCGGCCTCCTTGGTGAGGACATCCTGGGGACGAAGTTCGGGTTCGACATCAAGATCCACCGGGGCGCGGGCGCCTTCGTCTGCGGCGAGGAGACGGCCCTGATCGCCTCGATCGAGGGCCGCTTGGGCGAACCCCGGCCCCGCCCCCCCTACCCCGCCCAGAGCGGTCTCCGCGGACTGCCGACGCTCATCAACAACGTCGAGACCTGGGCCAACGTGCCCTTAATCATCGACCGCGGGGCCAAGTGGTACGCCTCGATCGGCACCGAGACGAGCAAGGGCACGAAGGTCTTCTCCATCGTGGGCAAGATCAACAACACCGGGCTGGTCGAGGTCCCGATGGGCATCACCCTACGGGAGATCATCTACGACATCGGTGGCGGCATCCCCGGCGGCAAGAAATTTAAGGCCGTTCAAACGGGGGGGCCGTCGGGCGGCTGCATCCCCGCGGAAATGATCGACCTGCCGATCGACTACGAGAGCCTGACCCGGGCCGGCTCGATGATGGGCTCGGGCGGTATGGTCGTCATGGACGAGGACACCTGCATGGTGGACGTCGCCCGCTACTTCCTGTCCTTCACCCGGGACGAGTCCTGCGGGAAGTGCACGCCCTGCCGCGAGGGGACCAAGATCATGCTCGACATCCTGACGCAGATCACGAAGGGCCGGGGCAGGGAGTCGGACCTGAAGCTCCTCGAGAGCCTGGCCCAATCGATCAAGGACTCCGCCCTGTGCGGTCTGGGCAAGACGGCCCCCCATCCCGTCCTGACCACCCTGCGCTACTTCCGCGGGGAGTATGAAGCCCACATCCGCGACAAAAAATGCCCGGCCCATGTCTGTCGCGAGCTCAACACCTACACCATCGACGAGCGTCAGTGCCTGGAGGCCGGGCGGGGCTGCGACGTCTGCCGCCGCAACTGCACTTCGGATGCCATCCGCGGCGAGAAGAACACGGCCCACACCGTCATCCAGGACAAATGCATCAAGTGCGGCGTGTGTCTCGACGTCTGCCAATTCAACGCCGTCAAGGTCGACTAGGAGGCCCATCCCATGATCACCCTGACTCTGGACGGAAAAACGGTTCAGGTCGAGGAGGGCACCACGATCCTCCAGGCCGCGAAAAAACTCGACATCCCCATCCCCACGCTGTGCCACCATCCCGTCATCGAGCCCTACGCCGCCTGCCGGGTGTGCACGGTCGAGACGACGCTCAAGGGCCGGACGG
>VGJG01000204.1 GCA_016867615.1 Candidatus Aminicenantota bacterium
TGTTCGGCAAATGGCTGGCTTTGTCCGCCGTGGCGATCGTCTTCGGCCGCGTTCTGTTCGCCGCGCCCGCCCTGGCCGCGGCGCTGGCCGTCCGGCGCCGTCCGCTTTTCGCCGGGCGGCTTAAGGACCTGGCTCTGTTCGGCCTCCTGGGGCTGCTCCTGGCTTTCCACTGGGTGAGCTTTTTCCGTTCGATCCAGGTTTCCACCGTGGCCGTCGGGCTGCTGGCCTATGCGGCCTTCCCCCTGTTCACCGCCTTTCTCGAGCCGCTTCTTCTCGGCGAGAAGTTCGAGCGGCGGGCCGTTCTTCTGTCGCTCGTCTGCCTGGCGGGCGTGGCGCTCATCGTCCCCCGGTTCAGGCTCGAGGAGTCGGTTTTCCGGGGAGTGCTGTGGGGCCTCGCGGCCGGGGCGTCGTTCTCGCTGTTGTCCATACTCAACAGGAAGCTGAGGCGGGCGCATGACGGGCTGTCGATCGCTTTCCTTCAGGACGCCTTCGCCGTCCTGTTCCTCGCGCCCCTCGTCGTTCTGGCCCCCCCGGCCGCTCTTGCACTTCGGGACATCGCCCTCCTGGCCGTGCTGGGCTGGTTGTGCACGGCCGGAGCGCACACGCTGTTCATCAACGGCTTGAGGGCGGTGAGCGCCCGGGCGGCGAGCCTCATCAGCGCTCTCGAGCCGGTGTACGGCATCGCCCTGGCTTTCGTCTTCCTGAGAGAGGTCCCCTCTTCCCGGTCGCTGCTGGGCGGGGCGGTCATCCTGGCCGCGGCGCTGGCCGTCACTCTGACCGGCGCGAGGCCGTCCGCCTCCCGGGAAGGTCGTGCGGTTTCTTGAGAGGCTCTCTTCCCGGTGGTGCGGGTCAGCCGGACTCGGCAGTTTTTTAATTCAGACGTGATCGCCGGGCCGGGGATCGAGAGGGGCTTCAGGCCAGGGCCCGGAATACGGACTTGATGCGCTTCAGAGCCCAGTTGAGGTCCTTGCGCCGGATGACGAGCGGCGGCGCGAAGCGGATGACGTTGTCGTGCGTTTCCTTGCACAGGAGCCCGGCGTCCTTGAGGGCGACGCAGAAGCGCCGCGCCCCGCCGGCCTCGGGCTTGAGCTCGATGCCGATGAGCAGGCCGCGCCCCCGCACCTCCTTGATGTGCCGGCTGCGGATTTTCTTGAGCTGCTCCAGGAACCAGGCCCCCTGCTCGGCGGCGTTCTCGACCATCCTCTCCTCGCCGATGACGCGCAGCGCTTCCCGGGCCAGGGCGCAGGCCAGGGGGTTGCCGCCGAAGGTGGAGCCGTGCTCCCCCGGCTTGAAAAGCCCCAGCGTTTCCGCGCCGCCCAGGACGGCCGAGACGGGGTAAAACCCGCCGCTCAGGGATTTGCCGACGATTACCAGGTCGGGCCGGACGCCATCGTACTCGCTGTCCAGGAACCTGCCCGTGCGTCCCAGCCCGGTCTGAATCTCGTCGGCGATGAACAGGACGTTGTTCCGGCGGCAGAGCTCGGCCGCTTCCTTCAGGAAGCCCGCCGGGGGGATGAGGATCCCCGCTTCGGCCTGGATGGGCTCGATGAGCAGGGCGGCCGTCATGGGGTTGATGGCCGCTTCCAGGGCCCGGAGGTCACCGTAGGGGATGACCGTAAACCCCGGAGTGAACGGCCCGAAATCCTCGCGGTAGAGGCATTCCGTGGAAAAGCTGATGATGGTCACCGTCCGGCCGTGAAAATTGTTGGCGCAGGCGATGATCTCGGCCTGGTCATGGGGGACTTTCTTCACCTGGTAAGCCCATTTGCGCGCGGTCTTGACGGCCGTCTCGACCGCCTCGGCCCCGCTGTTCATGGGCAGCACCATCTCGTAGCCCGTCAGGGCGCACAGCTCCGAGGCCAGGAGCGGCCACTGGTCGTTGCGGAAGGCCCGCGAGGTCAGGGTCAGACGCTTGACCTGTCCCTGGACGGTCTTGATGAGCCGGGGATGGCAGTGCCCCTGGTTGACGGCCGAGTAGGCGCTGAGGAAATCCAGGTATTTGCGGCCCTCGACGTCCCAGACCCAAATCCCCCTGGCCTTGGACAGGACCACGTCCAGGGGATGGTAATTGTGGGCGCCGTAGCGTTCCTCGAGGTCGATGTACTGTTTGCTGTCCATGAGCGCTCCTTGGCCGGGATGCGTCCCCGGGGACATCGTGGCGGAGAGGGCGGGATTCGAACCCGCGGTACGCTTTCACGCACACACGCTTTCCAAGCGTGCTCCTTCAACCGCTCGGACACCTCTCCGCGATTCCGGAGCAAAATATCATAAAGACGGGGTCGCGTCTACACTTTCCACTTTTTTTCAGCAGCCCCGCGTCGGCGCACCAAAATCCCATTTCCGTCTCGGCGAACTCGAAGGCGTCTCGTCTGCATATTCCACCGATTGTCTTACTTAGTCGGCTCTCTTCCATTCTCTGTCAATTGGTTTCGCAAAGTGGAAAGTGTAGACGCGACCCCGTCTTGACGATTTTTGTCATGCGGGAATCGGGCGTTTTAGGCCCTCTCACCCTTATGGGTGAGGGGGAATGGCCAAATATCATCTGCGGTATCCCCCTTACGGGTGATTGACGGAAAAGGGCCTTTGAGGCACGATAGGCTGCAATTCCGGGGGGAGAATTTCCCCCTGCGGGCTGCGTCTATAGATGAGATGACCGGATTTGTCAAAATGACAATAATTGTGCGGGTCAGGTTATGAAAAGCGCCCGGGGGGGGGAGCATGGCGTCTAACCTAGGAGAGCTGCTTGTCAGGGAAAAGCTGATCTCGGCGGAACAGCAGAAGAACGCCCAGGAGTTCCAGAAGAAAAACGACGTGTCTCTGGTCAGCGCCGTCATTTCCCTGGGCTTCATCAAGGACGAGGAGCTGGCCCAGGCCCTGAGCCGGATCCTGGGATACCCGGTCATCGACCTGGAGCAATTCGAGATCTACCCGGAAGTCATCGGGCTGATAGACGCCGAGGCGGCCAGGAAATACCTGCTCCTGCCCATCCACCGCATCCGGACGTTCCTCACCCTGGCCATGGTGGATCCCACGGACCAGCAGGTCATCGACGACATCCGTTTCCGGACGGGGTTGAGCATCCAGCCGGTCATCACCCCGGAGTCCTCCCTCTTCAAGGCGCTGGACAAATACTATGGGGGGAACGACGGTCAGGGCGAGGGCCGGCTGGCCAAGGTGGTCGACCTGATCGACGAGGCCAAGGTGTCGATCGTCGAGGAGGAAGACACCGGCGTCAACATCAACGAGGCCGCGGCGGACGCCGACGAGGCGCCCATCATCAACCTGGTCAACAAGATCTTCATCGACGCCATCAAGCGCGGGGCGAGCGACGTCCATTACGAGCCCTACGAAACCGTCTTCCGCATCCGGTTTCGGATCGACGGCATCCTGTACGAGATGCAGAACCTGCCGCTGAAATTCAGGAGCCCCGTCCTCTCCCGGGTGAAGATCATGTCCAACCTGAACATCGCCGAGAAGCGCCTGCCCCAGGACGGCCGGATCAAGATGCGGGTCGACCTGGAAAAGGGGGGCCGCAAGGAAGTGGACATGCGCGTCTCGTCCATGCCGACCATCTTCGGGGAGAAGATCGTCTGCCGCATCCTGGACCGGGAGATGCTCAAGCTCGACATGACCCTGCTCGGGTTCGAGGAGGAGTCGCTGGAGATCTTCAAGAAGGCCATCGCCTCCCCGTGGGGCATCGTCCTGGTCACCGGACCCACGGGCAGCGGCAAGACCAACACCCTCTACTCGGCCATCGCCAACCTCAACTCCCTGACCAAGAACATCCTGACCGCCGAGGACCCCGTGGAGTTCTATTTCCAGGGCGTGAACCAGGTCAACATCCGCGAGGAGATCAGCCTCGACTTCCCCACGGCCCTGCGCGCCTTCCTCCGCCAGGACCCGGACATCATGCTCGTGGGCGAGATGCGCGACCCGGCCACGGTGGACATCGCCATCAAGGCCGCCCTGACCGGCCACCTGGTGTTCTCCACGATCCACACCAACGACGCGGCCTCGACGATCATGCGCATGGTCAACATGAACGTCGAGTCCTTCCTCATCGCCGACTCCCTCATCCTGGTCGTGGCCCAGAGGCTCGTCCGCCGGGTGTGCCGGAAGTGCGTCGAGCCCGACAAGGTCCCCCCCCCCGCGATGATCGAGGCCGGTTTCAGCCCCGAGGAGGCGGAGACCGTCCAGGTCTTCCGGGGAAAGGGGTGCGGGCTGTGCAACAACACCGGATACAAGGGACGGATCGGGCTGTACGAGGTCATGGCCGTCACGCCCGACATCCGGCAGCTCATCCTGAGG
>VGJG01000205.1 GCA_016867615.1 Candidatus Aminicenantota bacterium
AACACCGTCCGCCTCGGCGGCCTGATCATTGACCTCCCCCCGGGACCTCGCCGCCGCAGCTATGCTCGCTGCCGCGTCTTAGTCCGCCAGCACCTCGACGAAGCTTGGACAGTCTGGCGCGAGGGGCAGTGCATAGGACGTCATCGCTCGACGCCCCTTCGAGAACCCTTCCGAAGTCGACGTCCCTATCAACCCGGCGAGACCCGCAGCACCCGGCACGTCATCCAGGTGTATTACGAAACAACGCCCGCCCCCAATCCAAGGGGACATTATAGCTTGGCAGTTGAGGGGACATCTTGACAAAGCTTAAACACTATGTCTTTCAGGTTTAGACCGTATCGCCGTTAGGCAATACGGGGTTGACAATCCTTGACTCACACCTCCGGCTGGTGCCGAACCACGGCCGCCTCGACCATGTAGATGACGTCCTCGGCGATGTTGGTCGTGTGGTCGCAGATGCGCTCGAAATGGCGCGAGACGAGGAGCAGGGGAACGGCCCGCTTGGCGCTTGTGCAGTCCCGGCTCATGTAGTTGTCCACGAGCTCGGTCTGGACGAGATCCCTCAGTTGATCGGCCTCGTCGTCCCGGCGGATGACGGCCCGGGCCAGGGCGACGTCCCCCCGGACGAAGGCGTCGAGCGCGTCGTGAAGCATGTCCTGCGCCAGCCGGGCCAGCTTGGGGATGTCGACCAGGGGCTTGAGCAGGGGGCGTCCGGCGAGCTCCAGCACCCTCTGGCAGACGTCCACGGCCAGGTCGGCGATCCGCTCGAGCTCGGCGCAGATCCTCATGGCCATGGCCAGGAAGCGGAGGTCGACGGCCATGGGCTGGTGCCGGGCGATGAGCTCCAGGCACTTGTCGTCGATGGCCACGTCCAGACGGTCGATCTTCTCGTCCCGGGCGATGATGCGCCGGGCTGCCTCCTCGTCGAGCTTCTTCAGCGCCTCGAGCGCCCCGGCGATGGCCTCCTCGGCCAGGGCGCCCATGCGCAACAGCTCTCCCTTGAGCTCGGCCAGTTCCTCGTCGAAATGCCTCTTCATGACCGCCTCCTCGGATCATCCGTAGCGACCGGTGATGTAATCCTCCGTCCTCCGGTCCCGGGGGGCGGAGAAGATCCTTCCCGTCTCGTCGAATTCGATGAGCTCGCCCAGCAGGAAATAGCCCGTGACCTCGGAGACGCGGGCCGCCTGCTGCATGTTGTGGGTGACGATGACGATCGTGTAGCGCTTCTTGAGCTCGAACATCAGGGCTTCGATCTTTTCCGTGGCGATGGGGTCCAGGGCGGAGCAGGGCTCGTCCATGAGCAGGATCTCCGGCTCGAGGGCCGCCAGCCGGGCGATGCACAGCCGCTGCTGCTGCTCGCCGGTGAGCTCCAGGGCGTTGCGCTTCAGCCGGTCCTTGAGCTCGTTCCAGAGGTGGACGGCCTCCAGGCTGCGCTGCAGCCTCTCCTCCAAAACCCGCCGGTCGGTCCGGCCGTGGACGCGGAGGCCGAAGAGGACGTTGTCCTGGACGCTCAGGGGAAAAGGATTGGGCCTCTGGAAGACCATCCCCACCCGCCGGCGCAGTTCGAGGAGGTCGGTCTCTTTGCGGTAGATGTCCAGCCCGCCGACCCGCACCCGGCCCGTGACCCGCACGCCCTCGATGAGGTCGTTCATCCGGTCCAGGCAGCGGAGGAAGGTCGACTTGCCGCAGCCCGAGGGGCCGATGAGGGCCGTGATGCGCCGGGCTTCGACCCGGAGGGTGACGTCCTTCAGCGCCTGGAAGTTCCCGTAGAACAGCGACAGGCGATCGGTTTCGATGAGGCTCATGTCAGCCGAACCGTCCCGAGATGTAGTCCTCCGTCCTCCGGTCCGAGGGCGCGGTGAAGATCCGCTCCGTGGGACCGACCTCGACCAGCTCGCCGGTCAGGAAAAACGCCGTCCGGTCCGAGACGCGGGCCGCCTGCTTGGTGTTGTTCGTCACCAGGACGATGGTGTAGTCCTTCTTCAGCCTCCGCAGCGAGTCCTCGATCTTCATGGTCGACACCGGGTCCAGCCCGGAGGTCGGCTCGTCGAGGAGGATGTAATCCGGCTTGAGGGCCAGGACCCGGGCGACGCACAGCCGCTGCTGCTGACCGCCGCTGAGCTTCAGGGCGCTGGTGTTCAAGCGGTCCTTGACCTCCTGCCAGAGGGCCGTCTGCTCAAGGCAGTCGCGGACCAGGGCGTCGAGCCGCTCCTTGTTCCGCACCCCGGCCAGCCGGGGTCCGAAAGCCATGTTCTCGTAGATGCTGCGCGGCAGGGGCACGGGAACGGCGAAGACCATGCCCAGCTTCCGGCGGAGCTCGACGAGGCTCGTCCCTGGCCGGGTGATGTCCCGTCCGTCGACCTCGACCGACCCTTCCGTCCTCGAACCCTGGACGAGGTCGTTGAGCCGGTTGAGCGACCGCAAAAAAGTCGACTTTCCGCTGCCCGCCGGGCCGATGACGCCCAGAATCTCGTTCTTCTCGACCTCGAGGTTGACGCGGTTCAGAGCCCGGCAGGAGCCGAAGTAATGGCTGAAATCCAGGAGCCGGATGCCGGTCATGAGTACTTCCTGATGAAGCGGTGCATGAGGCGGTAGGTGATGATGTTGACCGCGAGGATGGCGATGACCAGAACGGCCGCCGTGCCGTAGGCGTTGGGCATGGAGATGCCCTCCCGGGCCAGGATGTAGAAGTGGACGGACATCGTGCGCGACGAGGAGAAGAGCGAGGTGGGAAGGCGCAGCGAGCTCCCGGCGGTGAAGATGACCGCCGCCGTCTCGCCGATGCTCCGGCCGACGCTGAGGATGACGCCGGTGACGATGCCCGGCAGGGCCGAGGGCAGGACGACCCGGGTGACCATCTGCCACTTGGTGCTCCCCAGGGAGGTGCTCACCTCCCGGTAGGACCGGGGGACGCTGCGCAGGGCCTCCTCGCTGGTGCGGATGATGGTCGGCAGGACCATGAAGGCCAGGGTTAGGCCGCCGCTCAGGATCGACCAGCCGAAGCCCAGCTTGAGGACGAAAAGGATGAAGCCGAACAGGCCGAAGATGATGGACGGGATGCCCGCCAGGCAGTCGGCCCCGAAGCGGATGACCCGCGTCAAGCGGTTCTCCCAGGTGTACTCGGTCAGGTAGACGGCCGTCCCCACGCCCAGGGGCACGGCCACCAGGAGGGCCATGGCCGTCAGGGCCAGGGTGCCGACGATCGTGGGAAAGATCCCGCCCGATTTGCCCATGTCGTGCGGGTTCTCGGTCAGGAAGGAGACGCTCAGGACCGGCAGGCCGCGGAGGAGGATGAAAAGGACGATGTACAGCAGGACGAAGACGGTCGCCAGGGTCATGGCCCACAGAAGGACCTTGACCAGCCTCTGCTCCAGCCTGGGGTCGAGCCGCCTCATCCCTTCCTCTCCCGGCCCCTCCTGGAGGAGCTGAGGTTGGCCACGGTGTTGAGGACCATGATGATGATGAACAGGATGACCCCCGTGGCGAACAGGGCCTCCCGGTGCTCGCCGCTGGCGTAGGACATCTCCAGGGCGATGTTCGAGGTCAGCGTCCGGACGGGCTCCAGGGGGCTGCGGGGTATGGAGGCCGCGTTGCCGGCGATCATAATGACGGCCATGGTCTCCCCCACCGCCCGTCCCATCCCCAGGATGATGCTGGCCACGATGCCCGAGCGGGCCGAGGGCAGCAGGACCATCCGCACCGTCTGCCAGCGCGTGGCGCCCATGGCCAGAGCGCCCTCGCGGTAGGAGGGCGGCAGGGCTTGGAGGGCGTCGATCGAAATGCTGATGACCGTGGGCAGGATCATGATCCCCAGGACGATCGAGGCGGTCAGGACCGAGAAGCCCGGCCCGCCCAGGTTGTCCCGGATGAAGGGCACGAGGACGATGACGCCGATGAAGCCGTACACGACGGACGGAATCCCGGCCAGGAGCTCGATGACCGGCTTCAGGATGCGGCGCAGCCGGGGGGAGGAGAATTCGGTCAGGAACACGGCGCAGGCCAGGGCGAAGGGAACGCCGATGAGCAGGGCGCCCAGGGTGACCTGGACCGAGCCGATGATCATGGGCAGCAGGCCGAAGCGCCCCTCGCCCGGGAACCAGTCCTGTCCGAAGAGGAACTGTCCGACCCCCCGCCGGAACATGATCGGCGTCCCCTCGACGAAGATGAAAACGGTGATGACCGCCAGGACGGACACGGCGGAGAACGCCGCCAGGAGAAGGACGGCCCGGACGAGGCTTTCCCGGCGGTCGAGCGAGGTCACGGGGTCCGCCTTCGCACCGGGATCAAGCCTTCTTTTTTG
>VGJG01000206.1 GCA_016867615.1 Candidatus Aminicenantota bacterium
GGACGGCGCCGCAGCCCGCGGCCGCGCCCGCGCGGATCGAACCCCGGTGCTGCTCCAGGATCTTCCGGGCGTTGGACAGGCCGAGGCCCACGCCCGAGGACTTGGTGGTGAAGAACGGCTCGAAGATCGTCTCGGCCAGCGCGGGGGGGATGCCGCAGCCGTCGTCGGCGACCCGCACCCGGACCCATTCCCTCCCCCCCTTCGCGACGCGGAACAGGCCGACCTCGACCCGGCCGTTCTCCCCGACGGCTTCCAGGGCGTTGCGCAGGATGTTGGTGAAGACCTCCCGCAGCTTGTCGCCGTCGGCCGGGATCTCGGGCAGGCCGGGCTCGTAGCGGCGCACAACCCGCACGTTCTTCTGCTCGAACGACTCGCGGAGGGTCTTCAGCGACTCCTCCAGGATCTGTTCCATCGGGAAGCGGCTGAGGTTCAGCTCCGACACCCGGGTGTAGTTGAGGAACCCCTTGACGAACTTCTCGATCTGGGCGATCCCCTCCTGGGAAAGGGCCAGATGCTCGCGCTCGACTTCGTCCCGGCTCTCGCGCTGGGCCAGGCGCTGGATGTTGAGCTTGACCGAGGTCAGGGGATTCCGGATCTCATGGGCGATCGTGGCCGCGATCCTGCCGATCGAGGCCAGCTTCTCGGCCTGCATGAGCCTGGCGTTGGCCTCGTCTTTTTCCCTTCGGCTCTGCTGAAGGCGGCGGGTCATGTCGTTGAACGAAGCGGCCAGCTAGCCGATCTCGTCGTGAGACCGGACGGCCAGGCGATGGGAGAAATCCCCCCGGGAGATGCGGTCCGTGCCCTTGACCAGCTCCCCCAGGGGCCGGGCCAGCTTCCGGGCCAGGAGGGCGGCCCCGGCCGCGCCGGCCAGAACGCCGGCCAGCCCGATGAGCAGCAGCACCAGCCGCGTCCGCCGGATGGCGTCGTGCATGTCCTCGAGCGACAGCCCGACCTTGACCGAGCCCCAGCGCGTGGACGAGCCCCGGGCGAAGATGGGCCGCTCGACCTCCAGGACGCGCACCGCCTTCCCGCCGAGCTCGAGACGGAGCCGGGCGAAGAAAGCGCTTTCGGGGCTCGTCGAGGCCGGAAGACGGCTGCAGCAGACGATGCCCTCCTGGTCCCTGACCGCCTCGCTGCTCAAAAGGGGGGCGTTGAACCGGTCGTAGAAAACGACGTACAGCAGCCGGCCGTCCACCGTCTCCTCGACGTTCTTCTTGATGGCCTCCAGGTCGTAGAAAAAGAGGGGCTCCAGGTTGAGGTTGGCGATGTTCTGGGCGATGAGCTCGCCCCGGGCCATGGCCTCCTCGAAGCTCGAATCCGCTTCCCGTTTTTCGATGACCATCAGGATCGCCCCCACCAGGACGACGATCAGGAGAAGGACGGAGAGCAGGAAGCGCTGGGCGAGCGTCGGACGGAAGAGCACCGGATCACCCCCTCTTGCGGACCCAGATCTTCAGCGTGTTCAAGTAGGAAAACCCCAGGGCCGGGACCTCGACGCCCCGGACATGGGGCTGGATGGCCATGCGCTTCGCCGGGGAGAACAGGGGCAGACCGGGGAGGTCCGCGGCCAACAGGCGCTCGGCCTTCCTCAGCATCTCCAGCCGCCCCGACCAGCTGCGCTCGACGTCGGCCTCGTCCAGGATCTTGTCGAATCGCGGACTCGCGTAGCGGGTGAGGTTTTGGGCCGACCGGGAGTGGAACAGGGGCCGGAGCAGGCCGTCGGCGTCCGGGAATTCCAGCCGCTTCTCGATCAGGACGAGATAGGGATTTCGGACGGCCTGGAGTTCGCCGTCCCGCCTGTACGTCCTCAAGGACAGGCGTATGCCGAGGTCCCTGAGCTGGTCACGGAGCTCGCGGTAGAGGCGATAGGCAGCCTCCCTCCGGTCCGCCCGGACGAACAGGGCCAGGGGAGGGAACGGCTTCCGCCCGGAGAATCCTTCTCTCTCCATCAGGATCCGGGCTTCGGCGATATCCGTCCGCCAGTCCTCGTCGGCGGGGAAAAAGCCGGGGAGACGGGGCGGCACGAAGCTCTGCAGAAGCTGGGGCAGGGATTCGCTCGTCGTGGACACCCGGGCGATCCGGCCGCGGTCGACGGCCATCGCCAGGGCCCGCCTGACCGCGGGCTTGTCGAGGGGGGCCAGATGGCAGCTCATGCCCAGCAGAACCACTTCCAGGGAACCCTCGTCACGGATGCTGCAGTCCGTTCCGGATAACCCCTCGGAGACGAAGGGGATGATGTCCGCTTCTTTGTCCCGGAAATGTTCCAGGGTGTAGAACGGGCTGTACTCGATGGCCGACAGATGCGGCCGGGAAGCGAAATAGCCTGGGTTTCTTTCCAGCCGGAGGCCGACGACCTCCAGTCGGGGGCTGCGCAGCCAGTGGGCGAAACGGAACGGACCCGTCCCGACCGGCTTCCAGAAGAAATCGCTTCCCTGGGAACGGACGAGGTCCCGCGGCAGCGCCTTGCAGTACGGCATGCTCAGCAGGTAGAGGCCGGAGACATAAGGCCTGTTCCACCGGATCTCGAAGGTGCGCCGGTCCGGGGAGCGGAAACCCGAAACTTCTGAGGCGCTGCCCGACCGGAACTCCGCGGCGCCCGCCACGCGCTCGAGAAACAGGTCGGCGTAGGGCGAGGCCAGCTTAGGGTCGAGGAGCCTCTCCAGGGAAAACTTGATGTCCTCGCTCGCCAGCTCCCGGCCGTTATGGAACTTCACGCCCCGGCGCAGGAAGAAGGTGTAGGTCCTGCCGTCCGGGGAGATCGTCCAGTACTCGGCCAAGGCCGGGGTGACGTTCAGATCCTTGTCCAATCGGACGAGCCCGTCGAACATCTGCTCCATGAGGAACGTTTCGGATTCGCGGGCGGGGTCCAGGTTGACGTTCAGCGCACCGGAGAACGGCTTGATCCTCAGGGTTCCGCCTTCGACGGGTTTCTCTTCCCTTCCTTTTACTCCCGAAAGGCCGGGAGCGGTTGATGCCAGCCATCCCAAGCCCAGGAGGAGGAGTAAAAGAAAACGCGGTTTTTCACTCATGGAGAAACATGAACTAATTGAGCAAGGTTTATGCCAAGCATGATTACCGGGAAAACATCACAAGTCATTTGTTTTCAAATAATTTTGAAACCGTAAATGTAAATATAATTTACATCAACGGCTTATGGAAATCAATAAATATTTCCCGGTCTTCAAGCCGGGGGGTGGATTTCGAAAGTCAGTATTTGCCGTCCATCATGAATTCCGAGCTGTCCAGCCAGAACCCGGAATTGGTCAGGGAATCGTGCTGGGCCTGGAGGAGGTCATAGTGGAATTTCTCCTCGTCGCTGATCTTCTCGAACATCTCCCGGGCCTCCGGCTCCCGGGAGGCTCCGGCGCAGCCCTTGAAAAAATCGATGGCCTTGAGCTCGAGCTCCATGCCGATGCGCAGAGCCTCGAGGTCGCTCTGGCTCTCGGCCCTCTTCATCCGGGCGGCCAGCTCCTCGATGACCGCCGAGGGGCCCTTGACCCTTTCCCTGTCCACGAGCTTCTTCCACTCGTCGGACTTGAGGACGGAGGAGA
The DNA here is from genome assembly GCA_016867615.1 of Candidatus Aminicenantota bacterium. Lineage (GTDB taxonomy): Bacteria > Acidobacteriota > Aminicenantia > Aminicenantales > JAFGAV01 > JAFGAV01. Next base: position 3,552 of record VGJG01000206.1, read on the forward strand.
AGAGCCGGCTGAAGGCGTCCAGGTGCTTGACCTCTTCCTCGGCCAGCCGGAGGAACATTTTCTTTCCCAGCTCGTTGCGTGTCGTCTGGGCGGCGTGGTTGAAGAACGCCTGGCCGTTGATCTCCAGCTTGATGGCTTCTTCGATGAATTTTCTGATCGGGGCTTCGATTTCGGTCATGGGTCCTCTCCCTCGTAAAAATTGAAGATTTATCATAATTCAACCCGCCGGATTTGCCAAGCGCTTCTTCGCGGCTCGCAAACGACGCGCCCGGGCCTTTTCCTCCCTGGGGAAGTCAGCCCCTCTTCCGGAGAACGTAATGGCCCGGGCCCGGGCGGATGCCGGGGAGAAAATCCCGGACGGCGTATCCGCGGGCAAAGAGGTCCTGGAACACCCGGCGGGTGTGCAGCCTCCAGTCCAGGGGAATGCGCCTGAGGCCCTCGTCGTCGACGTCCGTCCGGCGGAGCATGCCGTAGAAATCCCCGGGGATGGGGACATAAACCCTCTCTCGGTCCGGGAGGGCGCGAACGCCGCGGACGACCTCGAGCGCCCAAGGCTCTTGACCCCCGCTCAGGAACCGGACGTCCACGTCCAGGGCGCAGGCTTCCGGCGGGACGGGCGATTCCCCCTCGGAAGCGCGGCGGGGAGCGGGCGCTTCCAGGTCCCAGAACATGAAAAAACGGTCGCTCGGAATGTCCAGCCGGTTGAGATGGCCTCCGTACTCCCCGTAGGTC
>VGJG01000207.1 GCA_016867615.1 Candidatus Aminicenantota bacterium
AGGTGGCCAGGTTGTGCGGATTCTCCCTGGAACGGGCTCGGCGGGCGAGGCAGCGGGAATACGACGAACCCCTCCTTGCCGCGGACATCGAGACCCTCTCCCGGCTGCGGCAGAGGGCGGAAACCTCGGGGCTGAGGCTCGTCCGGGGCGGCCGCTTTCATCATCTCACCGGGCCCAACGACAAGGGACTGGCCGTTCGCCGGCTGAGGGAATTGTACGTCAGGGACCGGGGGCCGGTGCGCATCGTCGGTCTGGGCGACAGCCCGAACGATCTCCCGCTGCTCCGTGAGTCCGATGTGCCCGTCCTGGTGCAGAAACCGGACGGAAGCTACGAGACCGGGATCGACCTTCCCGGTCTCGTCCTGGCGCCCGGCCCGGGTCCGGCCGGGTGGCGCGAGGCTGTGCTTCGTCTTCTCGGGCCGGGGGCTTTGCCCCCCGCTTGAACATATCCGAAAAAGGAGGGTCTCATGGCCGACCTGCACCAGACCGGAGTCATCACCACCTTTCATAGGTTTGGCGCCACCGACGTGGATCGGATAGAGAAAGAGCTTGCCGTTTTCAACCGGCACAACCCCATCGCCCTGGTGCTGCCCATCACCCCCACGGAAATGGGCTCGCCCGCCATCCGGGGCATCATGCACAACCTCAAGGAAGTGCGCTATCTCAACGAAATCGTCATCACTCTGGGCCGCACCGATGACCCGTCCCATTTCCGCCAGGCCAAGTCGTTTTTCTCCGCACTTCCCCAGCGCCACCGCATCATCTGGGCCTCGGGGCCGTCCTTCAACGGCTTGTACAAGACACTCGAGGAGCACGGCCTTTCGGCCGGCGGGGACGGCAAGGGACGGTCGGCCTGGACGGCGTACGGCTACATCCTCTCCCGCGAGGAAAGCAAGGTCATCGCCCTTCATGACTGCGACATCGTCAACCATTCGCGCGAGCTCCTGGCCCGGCTGTGCTACCCCGTGGCCTCGCCCGCCATGGACCACGCCTTCTGCAAGGGGTACTACGCCCGGGTCACCGAGCGGATGCACGGCCGCGTGACGCGGCTGTTCGTCACGCCGGTCATCCGGAGCCTGATCCGGCTGCTCGGACACCTCCCCTTCCTCGTTTACCTCGACAGCTTCCGCTATCCCCTGGCCGGGGAGTTCTCGATGATGACCGAGCTGGCCCGCGTGAACCGCATTCCCAGCGACTGGGGGCTGGAGGTCGAAACCCTGGCCGAGGTCTATCGGAACTACTCCCTGAAGCGCATCTGCCAGGCCGAGCTGTGCGAGACGTACGAGCACAAGCATCAGGTCCTGTCCGCCGACAACCCTCAGACGGGGCTGATGAAGATGGCCGTCGACATCGCCAAGTCCATCTTCCGCAACCTGGCCGTGGAGGGGATCATCTTCAGCGACAGCGCCCTGAGGGCCCTGGTCATGAACTACCTGAGGACGGCCAAAGACATGGTCAGCCGTCACGGCGACGACGCCGCGATCAACGGCCTGAAGTTCGACGTCCACCAGGAGGCCCTCATGGTCGAGGCCTTCACCCGGGCCCTGCAGATGGCCGGCCAAGATTTCATGGACAACCCGCTCTATTCGCCCCTCATCCCCAGCTGGAACCGGGTCGCCTCGGCTGTTCCGGGACTGATCGACCGCCTCAGGGAGGCCGTCGAGGAGGAGAACAAGGTCTGACGGCGCTTACAGCCCCATTTCCCTCAGGAGGCGGGTCCCCCCCGAGAATTTCTCGGTGACGAACAGCACGTAGCGGATGTCGACGCTGATCGAGCGCTGCAGCTCGGGAATGACCAGATAGTCGCCGGTCACGCTCTCGTAGGTCATGTCGAAGATGATGCCCACCTGCTCCCCCCGGGCATTGAACGTCGGCGACCCGGAATTGCCGCCGGTGACGTTCGTCACGTTGAGGAAACAGGCCGGGACATCCCCCAGTTCCGGGTCGGCGTAGGGACCGAAATCCCCGGCAGCCTGGAGGACCTTGATCTTCTCCGGCACGCGGAAGGGCTCTTCTCCGGCGTCTTTTTCGATGACTCCCCGGAGGGTCGTCCGGGGCAGATACCATACGGCGTCCCGGGGCGCGTACCCTCGGACTTCGCCGTAAGTGAAGCGCAGGGTCCCGTTGGCGTCGGGGGCGAACACCCCTCCTTTCTTGGCCAGCAGTCCCGCCTCATACGATCTCTTCAACTCCATCAGCTCCTGGCCGAGCGCCTTGCCCTCCTCGCGCAGGACGGACAGGTCCTTCTCCAGCCCGGCCGCCAGGTCGAGGGCCGGGTCGTCGAGCGCGCGGAGGTCTTCCGGTTTTTTATCCAAAAGCTCCAGGCGCTTCACGGGGTCGGCGACGGCGGTCCTGTCGAACATCCGGTCCACGAAGTCTTCGACCTCCTTCTCCGAACCCCGCGCCGGAAGGCTTTCCAGGGCGGAGGGCCGCCGGCCGGGGCCGCTCTTGATCAGGCTTTTCAATTGTTGCTTCAGGAAAGCCCGGTCGGTCGCGAGGTCGTATCCCCGCTCAGCCAGGGAAACGGACTGCCGCAGGGCGGGCCAGTTGCGCTCCTGGTAGGCCGCCTCGCGCTCCAGGTCGGGCTTCTGACGCTCCCCAACCGCCCGGACGACCTGGTACGCCTGGGCCAGGACGGTCGAGCCGGTGAATCCGCTCACCAGCCGGTCCAGGATCTCCCGGCGGGCGTTCAATGAGCTGTAGTCCTTCATGAAAAGCTCCATCCGGCCCGGAACCGATCCGTAGGCCCGGGACAAATCCGGACGGGACTGCGCCCAGGACAGGAAGTCTCCCTCCTGCGCGGCCTTGGCCTCCAGGAGCCGATACTTCTCCATCCCCTCGACCTTGCCCTGGGCGTTCTTCAGGCTGTTGAGAAGCCCCCGGAGCTTTCCGGCGTATTTGATCTCGACCTCCCGGTCGCGGCGGCCGGCCTGTTCATAGAAATCAATGATCTCCCTGAAGAGGACCACCCTTTTTTTCAAGCCGTCGAAATGATCTCGGAGCTCGGGAAGGGAGAAGTTCCTGTAGGTCCGTCCGGGGTAGCCCAGGATGAATGTCAGATCTCCCTCCTTGTATCCCGCCAGGGAGATCCTGATCACCGACCGGGGTCGGTAGGGAACGTTGTCCGCCGCATGGTCCGCGCCCGTGCCGTCCGGCGAGACGTAGGCCCGGAGAAAAGTGAAATCGCAGGTGTGGCGCGGCCACATCCAGTTGTCCGTTTCCCCGCCGAAATTGCCGAGGTCGAGCGGAGGGGCGTAGACGATGCGGATGTCCCTCAGTCTTTTATAGACGAAGACGTACCAGATGTTGCCGGAATGCATGGGAGCGACGACGGCCCGCAAGTCCGGCGCATGGGCTTCCCGCTCGGCCACCACGGCCTTGACGGCCCTGTCCTGGGCGTAATGCCTCTCGAGAAAATCCATGCCCGGCTTGAGGGCGCCGTTGATCCTGTCCGTAACGTCCTCATAGCCCAGAAGGACGTCGGCGACGGCTCCCGGGGCGGGGATCTCTTCCGTATGGGAGGGGGCCAGGTACCCGTGTCTGATATAGTCCTTCTCCGGGGTCGAGACCCTTTGCAGGGCGCCGAAGGCGACGTGATGATTGGTCAGGATGAGCCCCTCGGAGCTGACGAAGCCGCCCGTGCCTCCGCCCAGGTTGACCACGGCGCTCATCAAGCCCGTGCCGTCCGCTCTGAATAAGTCATCGGGGTTCATCTTCAGGCCGCGCTCCTTGAGGTCGAGGAGCTTCACCTGATGCGGCAGCCACATGCCCTCGTCCGCCCCGATGAGGCAGGGACTGAGGATCAGCGCCAGGGCGAACAGACTCCGAAGGCGACGCATGTTCATCACGAATCTCCTTCAAAAGAAAAAGTCAAGGCGGCTCTCTTCCGTTCTCTGCGAATGTCCGGGGCGATCATCGCGGGCCTAAGGCGCACGGATTCGCGCCGAAGCCCCCCTCTCGGGGGGAAACGCCAAAGTAAATCATTTCCGGGCAAAAGACAAGGTGGGGGAAGGCATTGAATCCGACCGCGCGATTTCCTTACAATAGTCCGCAGCATGAGAATGTTCTCCCCGGGCCCGCCGGCCATCGACCGAACGCTCCGCCGCAATACGCTCCGCCTGCCGCTCGACTCGAGGACGCGGCTCGTGCTGTTCAGCGACCTTCACCGGGGAGCGGGAGGGGCGCAGGACGGTTTTTCGGCCAATCGTTCCCTGTTCGAAGCGGCCCTCGAATATTACGACCGACGGCGGTTCACCTAT